>DATCCI010000574.1:0-6829 GCA_036511415.1 Acidimicrobiia bacterium | reverse complement strand
GGCTCCATCGTTGGGCCGCGGAGATCGTCGCCCGCCGCCCCGCCGAACCTGCCGGTCGTGCGAACCAGCTCGCGGCTCCCGACCGACCCGCGCTCATCGACTTCACCGCCGAGGGCTACGGGCCTCTTGCCGACGTGCTCGAGCGCGCCGGCGCCGATGAACCCTGCTGGTCGTGGACGGGTGGCCACACGGTTGGCTTCTGGGCCCGGCGGCAGGCGAACGAGCTCGCAGTGCACCGGTGGGACGCGGAGCTCGCCGCGGGCACCCCCGCGCCCATCGAGCGAGAGCTCGCGCTCGACGGCATCCAGGAGCTGTTCGACATCCTGCCGTTCCGGCCCGGTGGACCACCGACCGGCAAGGGCGAGACGATGCATCTGCATTGCACCGACGGCGATGGCGAGTGGCTGGTACGGCTCGATCCCGACGGCATCACGGTCGTGAACGAGCACGCGAAAGCCGACGTGGCCGCGCGCGGAAGCGCGAGTGACCTCTTGTTGACGATATGGGGCCGACCGGCCGAACGGGTAGAGGTCTTCGGCGACGCCCCGCTGCTCGAGCGTTGGAGCGACGGAAAGCTCTGAGACCGCCGGCCCGGCGCGATCCTTCCGATCGCAGCCCTTACGGCGCGACCGCGGTACGCAACACGTCGATCACGTGCTCGCGCCGGACCGCGAGTGCCTCGGCCGAGAGCGGATCGACGTCGAGCAGGCCGGTCATCAGCTGCCCGTCCGAGAGGTACGACAGCACCGCGCCGTAACCCGTGAGCAGGAGCTGGCGGGCGTCGTAGCGCCGGAGCCGGCCGGCGTCCATCTCTCTTTCGAGGAAGTCGGCGCCGCGGTCGAAGAGGGGCCGCAACAAGACGCTCAGCTCGTCGCGCAGGATCGGACCGCCCTCGAGCGCCTCCCAGCGCACGAGCCGCACGAAGTCGGGGTGGTCCTCGAAGAACGTGAACGCGGCCCGGAGCATCCTTTCGACCTGGGGCCAGCCTTGCCGAGTCCCCTCGATCGCCTGCTCGACGAGCGCCGTCCAGTCGGCGAACGACGCGAAGAGCACCGCGCGGTAGAGCGCTTCTTTCGACGGGAAGTGGTGCAGCAGGCTCGGGCGCCGGATGCCGACCTCGTCGGCGATGTCGTTCAGGCTCGTGCCCGCGTAGCCGTGGTCGCCGAAGCGCCGGAGCGCGACCTCGAGGATGAGGTCTTTCGTCGACGACCCTGAACCCTCGGGGAGCGCCACATCGTCAGTCTACCGACACGTCTCTACCGACCGGTCGGTAGTACCCTTTTCCCGTGCCGCTCACCAACATCATTGCCGCGGTCGTCGTCGCCTTCGTGGTGACCCAGCTCGCGATTTTCACGACCACCGTGTACCTCCACCGAGCGCTCTCACATCGCGCCCTCACCGTGCGGGGTCCGGTTGCCGTGCCGTTCCGGGTCGTCATCTGGATGACCACCGGTATGCGACCGCGCGAGTGGGTGGCGGTCCACCGCAAGCATCACGCCGCGACCGACACGGCCGACGACCCGCACAGTCCCGCCCAAGTGGGGTTCTGGCGGGTACAGCTCGGCAACGTCGGGCTCTACAAGACCTGCGCGTCGGACCCGGCGAACGTGCGGAAGTACGCGCGCGATCTTCCGCCCGACTCCCTCGACCGGCTCGCGTTCGACTACTCGCTCGCCGGTCTCGGCATCGGGACCGCGATCCTCGTCGTGACGATGTGGGCACTCGGCTTCGGCCTGCTGACGGGCTTGCTTGCCGCCGGCCTGCACGCCGTGTTCTACGTGATGCTGTCGGGCGCGATCAACGCGATCGGCCACACGAGCGGCGACCAGCCGTACCCGAACTCGGCGACCAACCGGCAATCACTCGCGTTGATCACCGCGGGCGAGGGTTTGCACAACAACCATCACGCCGCGCCCACGTCCGCGCGCTTCTCGCTCGATCGGGCCCAGCTCGACCCCGGCTGGTGGTTGGTACGCCTGCTCGTGAAATTCCACCTCGCCCAGGTCCGCCACGAAGACCTCCATCTCACAAAAGCCGCGGCGTAATTCTGGGTCGCACTCGCTGCGAGGCGGGATACCCGCCTCGCGGACGCTCGTTGCTCCCGCCAGTTCGCTACGCGCTTCGCGCTTCGCTCACGGCCCCCGTGCGGCTTCGGAGCGAGGGCGAGACCGAAGAGCTAGTGCGAAACAGAACTAACGCGCGAGAGCCCTGACTACATCGTGTATCTGATCCGGACCGCAGAACAGCGCCGGAGCCGGGGTCGTCACGCCGTTTTCGATGTAGCGGGCGATGTGCTCCTTGCACTGTTCGGGCTTGCCCCACACGAGCAAGTCGTCGACGACCGAATCGGGGATCGACTCGGCAGCGGCCTTGCGGTCGCCTTCCTTCCAGAGTCGCCAGAGGTCGGCGAGTTGGTCGCCGCGGCCGAGCCACTCGTGGAAGGCGGCGTACACGGGCACGGTGAGATACGACGCGATCGCGCGTTTGCCCACCGATCGCGCGAGGCCCGCGTCGTCTACCGGGAACACGAAGATGCGTGCCGCGATTTCCTTCCCGGAGCCGACGTGCGGCGCGACCGTCTTGACGTCGTCGGCCGACAGCCAGTTGATGATGGCGCCGTCGCCTTCGCGGCCGGCCAGTCGCAACATGCCCTCGCGCAGCGCCGCCACCAGGATCGGCGGCTGCTCGGGAACCGGGATGCCGAGACGGAACCCGCGCACGCGGAACGTTTCGTACTCCTCGTCGATCTTCTCACCGGTCAGTGCCGCGCGCAGGAATCGGATCGTGTCGCGCACGCGCTGGTACGGCTTGTCGAAGGTCAAGCCGTTCCAGCGTTCGACGATGACGTCGGACGAGGTGCCGATCCCGAGAGCGAAGTGGCCGGGCGCGGCCTGGCACATCGAAGCGACGGTTGACGCGAGCGTGTGCGCGCCGCGCGTGAACGCGGGGACGATCGCGGTCCCGAACCGCAGCTCGGGTGCCCACTGCGCCGCGACCGCGAGCGGGATGAACGCGTCGTAGCCACCCGACTCGGCCGACCACAGGTCGGTGTACCCGAGGTCGACGAGCTCGCGCACGAGGTCGCGCTGTTCCAGCAACGGGATGCCGTCGAACGGAAACGTGATGCCGTAGCGCTGCGGGATGGTCATGTCGACATCCTTGCCGCGATGCGCTCAGCGCTGCACGTCACCTTCGAGCTCGGTGAGCGGCTGGTGCTCGTCGTCGCGCCACGCGCGCACGATCGTCGACTGACTCGCGGTTCCGAGCAGTGTGCCGTCCTCCGCCCAGAGATGCACGAGCCCGTGACCGAATCCGTCGGCGACCGCGTGTACGCGGACGTCGGCGAGAACCCAGCTGGTCGGCACGCGGTGCGCGACCCGCAGCGTGTTGTCGAGGCTGTTCCCGCCCGCGCGTTTGCCGAGTGCCTGACCGATGCCGAACGGCACGAAGTCGCCGATGATCGCCAGCGCGGCGGCCGACATCTCGAGCAGCTCCGGCATCCGGATCCACAATGCGGCATGGCCCGAGCCTCGCGGGCCGGGAAACTCTCCCGGCGCGCGCCCGCTCGCGAGCTTGGCGTCGAGCCGGCTGCTGATCGTTCCCTCGTGGCGGTTCATCATCGGTCGGGGCGGGCAATCGTGCGGACCGGGAACGTCGGGGCGCACCGTCCACTGCCCCTCGAGCGGGAGCGGACGCCGGCCCAGCGCGCCCAACACGGTGAGGATCTCGGTGTCGCCGACGCGCGCGATGACGCGTGCCTGGGAGATCTGGTGGCCGCGGACCACCTCGAGCACGTCGAGCTCGAGGATCGACGGCGGTCGAGCGTACGAGAGGTACTGCGCGGTCGCCCAGATGCAAGGCCGGCCGGTCACCTGCTCCATCACCTCGATGCACGCGCCCAGACCGCAACCGCCGAACAGTGCGCCCGTCCCCGACGTCAGCCCGCGCACGACCTCCATTTGCCAGTGCGTGCGGTCGGCCGAGTCGGGTTCGAGACCGAAGAAGGTCCGGGCGTCCATCGGCCGGGCACGCTACCCGTCGCGCCCGGGGCGACGGCCGGGGGAGACGGCCGGGGGAGGCGGCCCTCAGCGCCGCGGTGCGTTGCGCTCGACGAGACCGGCGTGCATCGTGAGCTTCATTCCGGTGAGCGTGCGCTCGGTGTGCTGCATCCGCCAGGCCAGCATCCGCTGCGCGTACTCGAGGACCATCCCCGCGTACGCGGGATCGGCCGCGACGTTGCGGATCTGCGCGGGATCTCGGTCGAGGTCGAAGAACACCGACGGCAACGCGGGATAGCCGGAGAACTGCACGTACTTGCCGCGGTCGTCGCGCAACACTGCCAGCGCGCATTCCTCCAAGGTGAGGCCGAACGCCTCTTCGGTGAGCGGGCTGTCGGGATCGCGGAAGTCGAACTCGAAATGGGTTTCCCGGCGCCAGCCGTCGGGCGTTGCGCCGCGCAGCCACGGCGTGAGCGCGCGGCCGTCACACTGGAGTGGCGTCTCGGCGCCGAGCAACTCGCAGATCGTCGGCAGCACGTCGACGTGCTCGGTGAAGGCGTCGACGGTGCGACCGGCCGACACGCCCGGACCGCGCACGATCAACGGCACGTGGTACGACTGGTCGAACCATCCGAGCTTGTGGAGCATGTAGTGATCGCCGAGATTCTCGCCGTGATCGCTCGTGAAGATCACCACCGTGCGGTCGGCCGCGCCCGACGCCTCGAGCCAGTCGAGGACACGCGCGATCTGGTCGTCGACCTCGGTGAGCATGCCGTAGTACGTCGCTTGCAGCTCGCGCTGCTCCCGATCGTCGTCGGGTGACTTCAGGAACGGATGGTCGATCATGACGCCGAGCAGTGGATGCTGGGCGCCCTCCTCCCCGCGCGACCGCGCCCGGACCGGCGCCGGTACCGACGCGGCATCGAACATCGTGTCGTAGGGAGCCGGCGCGAGAAAGGGAGGATGGGGCCGCAGGAACGACACGTGGGCGAACCATCCGGCACCTGCGTTGCCCGCGCCCCGGCCGTCGGCCCATTCGAGGAACCGATCGGTGAGGAACCTGGTCTGCGAGTGCGCGGCGTCGTACTGCGTGCGCCGCTTCGAGCTCTCGGCCGGCCGGTCGACGAAGGTGCGCCAGTCGTCGGGGACGTCGAGGCCGTCGGCGCGCATCCATTCGAGCCACTCGAACGGCTCGCTCTCGGGGAGGTGGCACACGGGGTCGAAGCCGGGGAGCACGCCCTCGTAACGGAACAGGCGTGGGTCGCCCGGCGCGCAGGTGCGGGGGTCGATGCTCGTGTCCGTGTAACCGAAGAGTGCCGGTTCGTAGCCGAGCCGGCGGGCGACGAGCGCGACGTTGTCGTGGCGGGCGTCGAGCGGTGTGCCGTTCAGCACCGACCGGTGGTTCATGAGGTACATGCCGGTGTAGAGCGCGGCGCGGCTGGGCCCGCAGGGCGCCGCTTGGGCGAAATGGCGCCGGAACGACACGCCGCCGGAGGCGAGGCCGTCGAGGTTCGGCGTGCGCACGACGGGGTGCGCGGCCGCGCTCAGGCAGTCGCCCCGCCACTGGTCGGCGGTGATGAACAGGACGTTCGCGTCGGGGGCCATGGGGAATGCCGACCGAGGGAATCGGGAATCGCCTCCGGCCGTTACACCCGGCACTATGTCAGACACCAAGACCCAGCTCCTGCCCCTCTTGCCCCTCACGCAGGGCGTCGTCCTGCCGCAGATGGTGGTCACGATCGCACTCGAGACCGACGAGGCGAAGCGCGCGGGCGCGGCCGCCGCCGGCGCCGGTGACCGGATCGTGCTCGTGCCGCGTGTCGACGGCCGTTTCGCTCGCGTGGGGACCATCGCCGCGATCGAGAGCGCGGGCGACCTCCCGAACGGAACCCGGGCCCTCGTGATCCGCGGCGTCAGCCGTGGTCGGGTCGGCCACGGCGAGCTGGGTGCGCACGGCGCACTGCACGTACAGGTCGAGGAGCTCGACGATGCTCCTCCCAGTCCGCGCGCCCGCGAGCTCGCCAAGGAGTACCGCGCGGTGGTCGAGACGATCCTCGAGCACCGCGGTGCCCGCCGGATTGCCGACGTGCTCGCCGGGGTCGAGGACCCGGGCCAGCTCGCCGACACCGCGGCGTACTCGCCCGAGCTGACGATGGACCAGCGCGTCGAGCTGCTCGAGACAATCGATATCGAGGCGCGCCTCGCGCTCGTACTCGGGTGGATGCGCGAGACGCTCGCCGATCTCGAGCTGAAGGACAAGATCCGCACCAACGTGACCGAAGGCCTCGACAAGCAGCAGCGCGAGCTGTTGCTGCGCCGCCAGCTGAACGAGATCCGCAAGGAGCTCGGTGAGGGCGACGACGACATCGTGGCCGAGTACCGCGCCAAGCTCGCCGACAAGGAGCTGCCCGACGCCGTGTTGCTCGCGGTCGACAAGGAGCTCGACCGGCTCGAGCGCATGGGCGAGCAGAATCCCGAGCAGGCGTGGGTCCGAAACTGGCTCGACGCGGTCGTCGACCTGCCGTGGGGCGAGTACGCGACCGAGAGCAACGACATCACCGGGGCGCGTGAGGTGCTGGACGCCGACCACGAAGGCCTCGCCGACGTGAAGGATCGCATCCTCGAGTTCCTGGCGGTGCGCGTGCTGCGGCGCGAGCGCGGCCTGGGTACCGAGAGCGGTCGCGGTTCCGGTGCGATCCTCGCGCTGGTCGGTCCTCCCGGCGTCGGCAAGACGTCGCTGGGTGAGTCGGTCGCGCGGGCATTGGGTCGTCCGTTCGTGCGGGTCGCCGTCGGCGGCGTGCGCGACGAGGCGGAGATTCGCGGCCACCGTC
>DATCCI010000573.1:0-6669 GCA_036511415.1 Acidimicrobiia bacterium | reverse complement strand
CAAACACCGCCAGCCACACCCAACGCCTCCCGGGCGGATACCTCATACAACTCACCCCCAACCAGTAGATCCTCACTCGACCGAGAGCCTGTGGCGGTGCGACTTTGCCGGTCCACGCTTTGCCATCACGCGCGTGCCACGCTGGTTTTGTGGGCCGTCGGTTCTCGTTGCTAATCGTGAGTATTGTGGCGCTGGCTGGCTGTGGCGGAGGCCACGAACACGTTGCCAAGACGCCGATATCGCTGAAGGCAGTCACGCGGCATCTCGTCGCGAAGCAGAAGCCGAAGCCGAAACCGCGGGTGGCGCCGTTGACGGGGTTGGCGGATCCGTTGGGTGTGGCCGAGCATCGCTGCGCGGTCACAGTGAAGATCGACAACACGTTGGCGGCACACCCGCACTACGGCATTGAGCAGGCCGACGTCGTGTATGAGGAAGTCGTCGAGGGCGGCATCACTCGATTGGCCGCGATCTTCAACTCACAGGCACCGGACCGAGTGGGACCGGTCCGGTCGGTGAGACGTACCGATCAGAGCCTGGTGTGGCCGCTGCGAGGGATCTTCGCGTATTCGGGCGGCGCTCCGTATGCGATCGAGTCGATCAACACCGCGCCCGTCACCCAGTTGGACGAGACCCGTGCCGGCCCGATGATGTTCCGCGACCATGCGCGCTACGCGCCTCACAACCTGTACGCGCACGTTGAGCAGATGTACGCGCGTTGCGCGGACCCCCCGCCGCCGGCACTGTTCTCCTATAGCAGCCCTACCATCAAACCCAGCGGTGTTCCGGTCGCGTCGATGCGGGTTGGTTTCGACCAGGGCTACGCGGTGACCTGGAACTGGGACCCGCCGACCGGTATGTGGAAACGGTCCATCTTCGGCACACCCGAGATCGCCGCTTCCGGCGCGCAACTCTCAACCACCAACGTTGTGGTCATGTTCGCCCAGTATGCCGGTGGCGTCGGAGTCGAGGGCGCAGAGGCCACCCTCACCGGCGAGGGAATCGCGTGGGTCTTCACCGACGGCAACGTCATCAAAGGCACGTGGTCACGTCCCGACAAAACCAAACCCGCACAACTCCTCGACGTCGCCCACCATCTGATCCGTCTCACACCCGGCCCGACCTGGGTAGAGCTGCCCGACGTCAGCTACAGCGTCACCACAACGCCGTAGACGCGCACCAGCCCGGACGCGTAGCGTCCGCCTGGACGCACAATCGGGCGAAACGGCGCCGGCGGCGTCGCGCCACGAACACAGTTGCCGAAGGGGTGCCGTTACCAACGATGTCGGTAGAAACCGAATCGTCAATCCGCATTTTCGTCACCATTGTCGCGCCGACGCTAAGGGCCATCGGGTTAACGGGACGTCACCGATCGGCCGCGTCACACGAAAGAGGGCCAAAGTCCCGACCATTCCGACCCAACCCAATCGCACCGGATGACCAAACCGCGAGCCCTGCGGGCGAGCGCAAGCCGGAGATCCGTGCTTCCGGTTGATTCCGCCGATCGCTACCGGCGCGACTGTTCCATCACGCGCGTGTGCTCCTAAGCCCAACATCGTTGCATCGGCCGACATCGTTGCATCGCCTGTGGACCGCGCCCGTGCAAGCAAGGCAAAGGTTTGGCAAACCGCAGTCACTGCCGGCAACTTTTGCCTGATCCTTCCTTGCGGCTCAGGTCGCTCGGAGCGACCAAGGACGATGATCGGTACATGCAAGCTGTGCGACAGCGGGATCGCTCTTTGCAGCGTATTTCTGTGCTGACTCGAGCGATCGCCGTGGGCTCGGTGGCGATGGCAGCCGGTCTCGCGACGGTCATGGCATTGGCGCAACCGGCGCGCGCGAAGACCGGCGCTACGAGATCCTCCACGATCCGTCGACGCGCGACCTCTGCACCATCGATCGACACGCCCGCGACATCGCCCGCCTCGGTGTCGACGGCGACAACGACCGCGCCGCCGTCGACTTCAGACCCGTACTCGGGCAGTTACATCGCCCCTCCGCCGCAGGCGCCGGCCTACGATTCCGGGGGCG
Organism: Acidimicrobiia bacterium; assembly: GCA_036511415.1. GTDB lineage: Bacteria > Actinomycetota > Acidimicrobiia > IMCC26256 > PALSA-610 > PALSA-610. The sequence continues at coordinate 4,641 of DATCCI010000573.1, read as the reverse complement.
GGAGTGTGGTCGTGTCCGGCCAGTCGTGATCGCCGGCGTCGCCCAGGCGAGCTTTGCCGCGCTGGGGACGACCGCGATCGTGCTCGTCGCTGACGGGTCTGCACTGTCGATTGCACGCACTGAAACGGAACGCGTCGTCGCCGAGGTTGACCGTGCCTGCAGCCGGTTTCGAAATGACTCGGACCTCGCTCGAGTGAACGCGCACCCGAACGAAGAAGTCGTCGTCTCGTTGTGGCTGCTCGACGCGCTTGACGTTGCGATGCACGGCGCGCGGGCGACAGGCGGACTCGTCGACCCGACTGTTGGCGCCGCGGTCCGCGAGATCGGCTACGACCGAGATTTCGCTCAACTCGATCCCGACGGACCGACGCTGCATGTGACAGTTCGGCGCGTCCCGGGATGGCACCGGGTCGACATGGACCGGGTCCGACGGACAGTACGCGTGCCCGACGGCGTCGAGATCGACCTCGGCGCAACGGCCAAAGCATGGTGTGCGGACCGCGCCGCCCACGCGGCCGCGCGGCGCGCTCACGGCGGTGTTCTCGTAGGGCTCGGCGGCGATCTCGCGTGCGCGGGCGAAGCGCCCGAAGGTGGCTGGCGGGTGCGGATCGCCGACGATCACCGCGCGCCGATCGACGCGCCCGGGCAGACTGTGACGATCACCGGCGGTGGTCTCGCGACATCCGGCACGTCGGTGCGGCGCTGGAGTCGAGGCGGACGACAAATGCATCACGTCGTCGACCCGTCTTCGAGTCAGCCGGCAGCCGAGTATTGGCGCGCAGTCTCTGTGGTGGCGGGCTCGTGCGCGGACGCGAACATCGCCAGCACGGCATCGATTGTTCTCGGCGCTGACGCACCAGACTGGCTAGTGGCCCGGAGGCTGCCCGCGCGGCTCGTCGGGTTCGACGGCAGAGTCACAGCCGTCGGCGGTTGGCCGCAGGAATGACTGCGGCAGCTGGTTCCAGCGCGCAGGCGCTGTGGTACCTGACGCGCGCGACGGGCCTCGTCTCATTGCTTCTCCTGACAGCGAGTGTCGTGCTCGGAATCACCGAGGTGACGCGTTGGGCGAGTCCGCGCCTTCCGCGCTTCCTCATCGCGGCGCTTCACAAGAACATCTCCCTTCTCGTCGTCGTATTCTTGGCCGTCCATATCGTCACCGCAGTCGCCGACGGCTTCGCGCCGATCGGCTGGCTCGACGTTGTGATTCCGTTCCAGTCGCCGTACCGCCCCGTCTGGCTCGGGCTCGGCGCCGTTGCCTTCGACTTGCTCGCGGCGCTCGTCGTTACCAGCTTGGTACGCAATCGTCTCGGCTATCGCATGTGGCGCGCTGTGCACTGGTTGTCGTACGCGTGCTGGCCCGTGGCGTTCCTGCACGACCTCGGAACTGGTACCGATACTCACGTCCGTTGGTCGCTGCTCTTCAGCCTTGCCTGCCTTGCCGCGGTCGTCGCCGCTGTGCTCTGGCGACTCGCAACCGCGGACGGCGTGCGGATCGCACAACGCGCGCAGATTGGTGTGGCCGTCGGATTGCTCGTCTTGGCGCTCCTCGGGTGGACCTTCACCTATCCAACGCAGCCGGGCTGGGCACGGAGAGCCGGGACACCCGCGGCGCTCCTGGGCGCAACGCGCACCGCGACGCCGCCCACGACTCTACGCATGCCGTTCAACGCGTTGTTCACCGGTACGATCCACCAGTCGCCGACCCTCCGCGGTCGCGCGACGATCACGATCGACGGCTTCCTCGCGAAGGGCACACGCGGCCGGGTGCGACTGATTCTCGCTGGCAACGTGCTGACCGGCGGCGGCGTGCAGATGGATCGCGGTCTGGCGACGTTTGGCACCGTCGCGCGCCCGACGCTGTACCAGGGCTCGGTCGTCGCACTCGATGGCACCAACGTAACGGCGAAGGTACACAACGCCGCGGGAAACTCAGTGACGCTGTCCTTTCGCCTCAAAGTCAACTCTGTACGCACCGCCGTAATCGGCTCCGTTTCCGTGCGCGCAGGAAGCAACTGATGACCTCGGGTACGGCGGTCGATCGTGTGGGTGTCGGGGTGTGCATGTCCGTTCTCGGCGGCCAGGGATGTGCCAGGCTGGTGTAAGTCGTCAAGGGTGGCATCGAACTGCACGCCGTCAGCCATAAGGTCGCTAGCACGCCAAAACCGCGTGAGTGGAGGATCAGAATGAGGCGGGGGTGCGTTGCAACACTGCTATGTGCGTGGCTCGCTCTTGCGGTCCTCTCGTTTGCGCCGCCCGTGGCCGCCGACCATGTGGTTGCGGTCAACGACGTGCATGATTTCGGCGACGCCGCCTCTTACGGATCGACCGACAGCCATGTCCTCAACGCCAACCTGGTCGGCGTGGTTTCAACGCCGACCGGGCGCGGCTACTGGCTGATGGGGCGAGATGGCGGCGTGTTCGCCTTTGGCGACGCCGGCTTCTACGGTTCGACCGGCAGCATGCGGCTGACACAGCCGATCGTCGGTATGGCCGCGACGCCGTCGGGGCACGGGTACTGGCTGGTCGCGTCCGACGGTGGGGTGTTCTCGTACGGCGACGCGCGGTTCTTCGGGTCGACCGGCAGTTTGACGTTGCTGCGCCCGATCGTCGGCATGGCCGCGACGCCGACGGGGCACGGGTACTGGCTGGTCGCGTCGGACGGTGGGGTGTTCGCGTTCGGTGACGCGCGGTTCTTCGGCTCGATGGGTGGCTTTGTCCTCGATCAACCGGTCGTCGGGATAGCGAGCACGAAATCAGGTCGGGGTTACTGGCTGGTGGCGCGCGACGGCGGCATCTTCGCGTTCGGAGATGCGCGCTTCTTCGGTTCGACCGGCGCGGTCAAGTTGGCCCAGCCGATTGTCGGTATCGCGGCGACTCGCGGCGACGATGGCTACTGGTTAGTTGCCCGCGACGGTGGGATCTTCGCGTTCGGTCGAGCCACGTTCGTCGGCTCGCTGGGAGCCACGCCGCTGGGCGACGAGCACGTGGTCGGCGTCGCCCGCAGTCCGTCGGGCCGCGGCTACTGGATCGTCAGCACCGTTGCCGACACCGGAGACTACCCCGACGCGGGGTTGCCCTGCGAGCACGCGCCGTACTCGTCCACCGGCTACTGCACGACCGTGAACGGCCCGTATGACTGGGGTCCCGTGCCCGACACGACACCCGGTTGGACGGTCGCGACGACGCACTCGTCTCGCGGATACAGCTATCGCAACTGCACCGACTGGGTCGCCTGGCGGCTGGAGCAGTTCGGCGTGCCGAACGTCTTGGTGCGTGGACTCGGCAACGGCGGCCAATGGGCGGCGAACGCATTCGGGCGCGCCGGCCTCACCGTGACCCTGACACCACGGCGAGGTGACGCGGCCGTGCAGGCCGGAGATCCTGGCCACGTCGCCTTCGTCGAGGCCGTCTACGCCGACGGCGCGATCCGGGTCTCGGAGTACAACAAGTCGTTCGACGGAACCTACGACGACACGCGAATCGGCACGCCGACACAACTCGGCTTCTCTGCCTTCATCCAGTTCTCGTGACGAAAGGCGAATACTCGACGGCGGCGACGCGATCGCGGCGGCGCACGCTGGAGCACTGACCTCGTCGACGTTGTGTCCCGCATGGCCAGATCGCCGACCGTCGACAGCCCGACACGAATGCCCTCGAGGATCGTGATGTGTATGTCGATAGAACGGCGCGATGAAAGCCCACTCGTTTCGCGTGCTGTCTCTTCCTGTGTCGCTTCTCGTCGCATTCGCGTCATTCGCAGGTGCAATTGTCATCAACGCACCGGTTGCATCGGCGGATGTCACCACTCATACGCCGGTGATGGGCCCCAGCCTGCTGAACGCCGGCCAGCTCGCGGCGTGGTACTTCCGGCACAGCGGCGTCGCACCGCAGATCCCCGCATTCGGCGGTCACCCGGCGGGCGACGTCGCCGCGCTCGCACAGGTGTTCATCGACGACGGCAATGCCGAAGGTGTTCGTGGCGACATGGCATTTGTGCAGTCGCAACTCGAGACCGGTTGGCTCGGGTTCCAGGGTTCCCAGATACCGCCCGACGCTTACAACTACGCGGGCATCAACGCGTTCGACGGACGTCCGGGCCTCCAGAACTGCGCGCACGGCGACTCGACGCCGAGCAGGTGCATGGGTACCCCGCAACACGGAGTACTCGTGCAGATCCAACTCCTGCGAAGCTATGCAGATCCCTCTGCACGGACGGCGTCGGAGCGGTTCGTCTCCGCGCCGTCGGATCGCGCCGGGCTGGCACCATTATGGGAGTACTTCGGCGGCCACAGTTGCCCGTGTGGCAAGTTGATCTGGGCGTCGGCCGACGGTTACGGCTTGAGCATCATCGAGATGTACTCCCAAGCGCTTGCCGAGAGCGGCATGGCAGGCGCTTGCGTACCGTACGCGCCGCCGGTCGCCGGACCGACCTCGGGCACCGGCTATTGGGAGGTCGCGAGCGACTCGGTCGTCCGCCCCGTCGGCGGCGCCCGATTCTTCGGTGATACGCGTGGCATTGCGCTCAACGCGCCGCTTACCGGCGGAGAATCGACGTCGAGCGCGCATGGGTACTGGCTGCTCGGACGCGACGGTGGGATCTTCTCGTACGGCGACGCCCGCTTCTACGGCTCGACCGGCGGC
>DATCCI010000572.1:0-3732 GCA_036511415.1 Acidimicrobiia bacterium | reverse complement strand
AGCTCGGCGAAGTCCGGTCCGCCGACCGACCCGCCGAAACCGCCGACCGGGCGAAAGCCGACGCCACGCTGGTTGCACACGCTGTGGGTGTTCGGGCTGATCGTGACGCTTCTGTTGTTGTTCGCGCCGAGCTCGACGCCGGCGACGACGTCGTTGACGTTCAGCGACTGGAAGGTCAAGGTCGACGCCAATCAGGTGCAGTCGGCGGCCGTCGATCCGTCGGGCAAAGTGACGGGGCAGCTCACCGACAAGACCCATTACGCATCGCGCATCCCGGCGGCCCTGAACGACGACACGCTGACGGCCGAGTTGACGCAGCACCACGTCACGATCAGCGGGGTCACCAACGGGACGAGCTTTTGGAGCGTCGTCGGCGGGTTGGCGCCCCTCGTGCTTCTCCTCGGGGTGTTCTTCTGGATCAGCCGCCGTGCGACCCGCCAGCTCTCGGGCGGCTTGATGGGCATCGGAGCGTCGAAGGCGAAGGTCTACGACCAGGACCGACCCAAGACGCGTTTCGCGGACGTGGCGGGATACGAAGGGGCGAAGCGCGAGATCAGCGAGGTCATCGACTTCCTGAAGAACCCGGATCGATACGCGGCCGCAGGAGCCATCGCGCCGCGGGGCGTGCTCATGGTCGGACCGCCGGGAACGGGAAAGACGCTCTTGGCGCGCGCGGTTGCCGGCGAAGCCGACGTTCCGTTCTTCGCGCTGACGGGTTCGAGCTTCGTCGAACTGTTCGTCGGGGTCGGCGCCGCGCGCGTCCGCGACCTCTTCACCGCGGCGCGCAAGGCGGCGCCCGCGATCATCTTCATCGACGAGGTCGACGCGATCGGGCAGCGCCGCGGCGGTGCGCTGGTGTCGAACGACGAACGCGAGCAGACGCTCAACCAGATGCTCGCCGAGATGGACGGCTTCGACCCCTCTTCGGGCGTCGTCGTACTCGCCGCGACCAACCGACCCGAGACGCTCGATCCCGCATTGTTGCGTCCCGGCCGGTTCGATCGCCAGGTCGAGATCCCGCTTCCCAATCTGCGCGAGCGAACCGCGATCCTTGCCGTGCACGCGCGCGGCAAACATCTGGCCGCCGACGTCGATCTCGAGGTAGTGGGGCGATCGACACCCGGCTTCTCCGGAGCCGACCTTGCGAATCTCCTCAACGAAGCTGCGATCGTGGCGGTGCGCGCCGGACGCGACACCATCTCGGCCGCGGACTTCTCCGAAGCCCGCGACCGCATCCTGCTCGGCCGACGCGAAGCAACGAACGCGCTCATGCCCGGCGAGAAGCATGCGGTTGCGGTCCACGAATCCGGGCACGCGCTCGTCGCCGCGCTGTCTCCCAACGCCGACCCCGTTGCCAAGGTGACGATCCTGCCGGCCGGCCAGGCCCTGGGAGCGACCGAGCAGCTCCCGTCCGACGAGCGGCACCTGTACAGCGAGAGCTACCTGAAGGACTCGCTCGCGGTTCGACTCGGCGGCCGGGCCGCAGAGTTGCTGGTCATCGGCGAGGCATCATCGGGTGCGTCGAGCGACCTCGCGGGCGCGACCGACCTCGCGACGCGCATGGTTCGCGAATACGGCATGAGCGAGAAGCTGGGCCCGGTCGGTTTCGCGAGCGGCTCACCGATGTACCTCGGCAGCGAGCAGGTGCACAGCCGTGACTATGCCGAAGCGACGCAGCGGGTGATCGACGAAGAGGTCTCCGATCTGCTGAAGGAAGCCGAGAAGCGCGCGTTCGCGCTCCTCACCGATCATCGCGACGCGCTCGATCGGCTCGTCGACGACCTGCTCGCGCACGAGACCGTCGACGGCGCCGCGGTCGCGGCCGCGCTGAATGGCGGAGCCGGACCGTCAGAACCCGCCGAGAGCGGCGGTCCGCTCCGAACGCCGCAATTCCAAGCACGCGCGACGCCGCCCGCGTCGTGACGGCCGGAGTCGTGACGGCCGGGTGCGACCAAGCCCGGGTTCCCGGACGCGATCTCCCGAACCGAGTTTCAGTGTGCGGGTTCGACGGGCGGGAGCTTGTATGTCCCGTCGAGCACGCTGGGCTCGGGCAAGTAGATGCGCATGAGGAGTCTGAAGCCCCCCGCGGGCGTGGGGAGCCAGTTCGCCTGGTGGCCCGCCGGCGAGTCGTGTCGGAGATAGAAGTCGAGCGAGCCGTCTTTGTTGGTCTGCAATCCGGGGGTGCGATCGCCGATGGCATAGCGGCCCGCCGGGTTGGCGACCAGGAAGCCGTCGAGTCCGTAGACGGTGAGCGACCAGAACGCCTTGGCCGGAGGCAGCGAACCGGCGGCGAAGTGCACGACGTAGCCGTGCGAGCCGGAGTAGAGATCGTTGTGCGCGTCGCGCACCGATCCCACGTAGACCGCTTCTTCGGGGACGTTCGCACCCCACCCCGACTGGGCCACGACGGCCCGCAGGAGGAAGTCGTCGCCGTAGCGCCCGAGTTGTCCGCGGCGCGTCTGCCATCCGTTCACGTCCTGGCCGGTCGTGCCGACGGCACCTGCGACGCGTTTCGCACCGTCGCCGACGCCCTCGGCCAGGACGGCCCGCCGGCCCCGTGTGCTCGCCGCGCCCGGGCGGCGGCCGGGTCCGACGCCGAGCGGTGCGAAGCGGGCCAGGGCCGCGCGGTCGGCGGCGGTCGGCGGCGGGTTGACGGCCAAGGCCGCGCCCAGCTCGTCGAAGAATGCTGCTCCTGCACCGGGGACACTCTGGGGCGTACCCGGTGGCGCGCCGAGCGGCGCCGCCCGTCCCGTCGCGACTCCCGCCGGCGCCGCGCTCGACGCAAGGGGGACGAGCCGCACCTGCGCCATGACCCGCCGGACTGCCGGCAGATCGCTCGCGCCCGCGACGAGGAACCGGCCGAGCAGGAACACCAGTGGTGTCGTGGCGCGGAGCAGATGATCACCAACCGGTACGGCGCCCGACCAACCGGGCGGTGTGACGACCCACGAGCCGGCCGCGCCCGCGGTCGCGCGGGTACCGACATAGGCGAACGACTCCGTGTACATGTCGAGGAATTGGTAGGTGTAGTACCGGTCGTGGATCGCCGGCACCGTCAGAACGGCCGGACCGGACCGAAGGTCGATCACCGCGATGCTGTAAAGGGTGTCGACGTTCGGCGCCACGACGAGGCCGGTCCCGGGCGCGGACAACTTCGCCTGGTTGAACAGATGGTTGACGCCGATCAACCGCGCGAAGGTCTGCGCGGTTCGCATCGACACCACGAGGGGCATCCCCCATACGTAGGCGTCCGCCGCCAGGGCGGCCGGTGTCGATGCCGGAGCCGCCGTGCCGCTCGAGGGAGTAGCGGGGCGCGAAGTAGTGCTCGCGCTCCGGGAAGTGCCCGAGCTCGAGCACGCACTCACCGCGATCGCCATGACGAGCGACAGCGACGCGATGACGGTCGACAGCGACGCTGATGCACGCCCGCGGAACTTGATCAGCCCCATCACCACGGCACGCTAACCGCAGGGGCGATCCCGACCCGCGTCGCACCGCCGACCGCAGTGCGCCCTAGCGTGGATCCCTTGGAGGTCCAGCGACCATGACGACCATCGCGCGTTCCGCCGACGCGCCGAGCCGACCCACGCCGGCGCTGGTGCGCGAGCGCGCCGCATGGGTAACTCCCGCCAGATTGCTGGGAGTCGCCGCGCTCGCCGTCACAATGGCCGCGGCCTGCAGCGATGCTGCACCGAAGGCGACACCACCGCCCTCGACGCGCGCACCGGCGGG
>DATCCI010000571.1:0-6402 GCA_036511415.1 Acidimicrobiia bacterium | reverse complement strand
GGATTCCGCGAGGCACGCCTGCAACCGACCGAGTCGCGTCCCGACGTCTAGGTCGGCCAGGGGCGCAGTCGAGATGCTCATGCCCGCTCCTCCAAGAGTGTCGCGGCCGCGTCGACGGCCAAGCGATAACCCGCGGCCCGCAGCCCGGTGATGGTTCCGTCGACTACCGGAGAGATCACCGAATGGTGGCGCCACGCCTCGCGCGCGGACGGATTCGAGAGGTGCAGCTCGATCTTGACACCGTCGTACATCGCGAGCGCATCGGTGAGCGCGTATGCGTAGTGCGAGAACGCGCCCGGATTGAAGATGATCGCCGCGCAGCGGCCGCGCGCGCCGTGGATCGCGTCGACGAGCACGCCCTCGTGATTCGAGTGCACGTGTTCGACGTCGTGACCACGCTCGGCCGCGGCCTCCGACGCGATGACAACCAGGTCGTCGAGTGACGCCGTGCCGTAGTGCTCGGGTTCGCGCTCGCCGAGCAGGTTCAGGTTCGGTCCGGAGAGCAACAAGATCGTCGCCATGTGCGGCCTTATCCCTCGATGCCTATCGCGGCGAGCGCCTTGCGCACCGCGGCCGGGTCGGGATCGTCGACCCGCTCGATACCGCTCGGCCCCGCGAGTACGAACGTGAGACCGCCACCGGCTTTCTTGTCGCGCGCCATGATCGGAACGAGGTCGTCGGCCCGCATACCCGGCGGTGCCTGCGTCGGCAGCCCGAGTGCGCCGACGAGCGTCTCGTGGTGCGCGACCGCCCGCTGATCGATCCGTTCGAGCGTGCCCGCGAGGTGGGCCGCGAACACCAGACCGATCGCGACGGCCTCGCCGTGCAGCAAGGCGTGGCCCGACGCGGTCTCGAGCGCGTGCGCAAGCGTGTGCCCGTAGTTGAGCACCGCCCGTGTCCCCGTTCGTTCGAGCTCGTCGGCGGCGACGTATTGCGCCTTGATGCCGGCGCCGCGCGCGATGACGTCGGAGAGCACAGCCGGATCACGCGCGACCAGCTCCGAGGCGCGGGCGGAGACGAAGTCGTCACCTATCAACGCGTACTTCGCGATCTCCCCGAGGCCGCATCGATACTCGCGATCCGACAGGGTCGCCAGCGCGTCCGGGTCGGCGAGCACTCCGATCGGCTGGTGGAACGCGCCGACGAGATTCTTGCCCTCGGGCAGGTTCACCCCCGTCTTGCCCCCGATCGCGGAGTCGACCATCGCCAGCAGCGTCGTCGGGACCTGCACGACGGCGACACCCCGGTAGTACACCGCCGCGGCGAAGCCTGCGGTGTCGCCGACGACGCCGCCCCCCAGCGCGACCACGGCGTCACCCCGCAAGAGCCCCCACTGCGCGAACCGGCGGCAGAGATCGTCGACCGTCGCGAGCGTCTTGTAGTCCTCGCCTCCACCCATGAGAAACGTCTCGTGCACGACGCCACCGGCATCGAGCGCGGCGCGCGCGTCGTCGGCGATGCCGGCGGGCAGCGTGGCTTGGGTCACCAGGGCGGCCCGGCGGCGGTCGGCCAGCATCGAGGCGAGCTCCTCCGCCGCGCCCCGACCGACGACGATGTCGTACCCGCGCTCGGCGAGGTCGACGCGTATGCGGGCCCTCATGCCGCGGCCTCGTCGAACACCGACAACACTGCGCCGACGACCGCGGCGATGTCGAGCGCGTCGGTGTCGACACACGCATCGGCGGCGGCGGCGTATGCGGGCTCCCGGAGTCGCTCCAGGCGCGCGAGTGCACCGGAGGGATCGTCGCGCAGGAGCGGGCGGGTCGATCCGTCGCCCACCCGCGCGAGGAGCGTCGCGGCGGGTGCGCGCAACCAGACCACGACTCCCGCCGCGCGCAAGGCGCGTCGATTCTCGGGATCGAGCACGGTCCCCCCGCCGCAGGCGATCACGAGCGGCTCGGGCGACGCGCAGACGTCGGCGACCACGTCGTGCTCGATGCGACGGAACCGGGGCTCCCCGCCCTCGGCGAAGATCCCCTCGACGGTCATGTGCGCGGCGCCGGTCACGAGGTCGTCGGTGTCGACGAACGTTCTTCCGAGTCGGCGCGCGCACTCGATCCCCACCGTCGTCTTACCCGACCCCATCAATCCGATCAGCACGAGATGCTTGCCGGTCATCGCAATGACGCTCGGTACGCGTCGTGGTTGCGCACGAGCTCGGCGACCGAGTCGCCACCGAACTTGCGCAGCGCCTCGGACGCGAGCACGAGCGCCACCATCGTCTCGGCCACCACGCCGGCCGCCGGGACGGCGGTGACGTCGGTGCGCTCCTTGAACGAGACCGTCTCGGCCTTGGTCTCGACGTCGACCGTCTTCAGCACGGGACGGTTCAACGTCGCCAGCGGTTTCATCGCGACGCGCGCCACCAGGAGGTCGCCCGTCGTCATGCCACCTTCGATGCCGCCCGCACGCGCGGACTCGCGCCGGTATTCGCGTGCGTCGGCATCCCAGCTGATCGCGTCGTGCGCCTCGCTGCCGCGCGCGCCCGCGACGGTGATCCCGTCGCCGATCTCCACGGCCTTCATCGCCTGGATGCTCATCAGCGCCTGCGCGAGCAGGCCGTCGATGCGACGATCCCAGTGCACGTGCGAGCCGAGCCCGGGCGGCACGCCGTAGCCGAGCACCTCGACCACTCCCCCGAGCGAGTCCCCGGCTTTCGCCGCCTCCTTGATCTCGCGGATCATCTCGGCTTCGGCCGCAGGGTCGAAGCAACGAACCTCCGATCCGTCGACCCGCTCGAGATCGTGCGGCGTCGGACGGTGCACGATCGTCGCCGCGGCGGAGCCCAGTTGCACGACGTGGCTGAGCACCGACACCCGGAGTTGTGCCAAAAGCGCCTTGGCGATCGTCCCGGCCGCGACGCGCGCCGCGGTCTCGCGTGCCGACGCACGCTCGAGGACGTCGCGGGCGTCCGCGAAGCCGTACTTCTGCATGCCCGCGAGGTCGGCGTGCCCGGGTCGGGGCTGCGTCAACGGTGCGACAGTGTGACCCGGCGCCGACGACATCTCGTCGGCCCACTTCCCGGTCGCCCATTCGCTGTTGCGGATCAGGATCGCGACCGGGCTGCCGAGCGTGCGGCCGTGGCGTACCCCTCCGAGGAACTCGACGTCGTCGGTCTCGAAGCGCATGCGGGGACCGCGGCCGTAACCCAGCCGGCGCCGCGCGAGCTCATCGGCAACGTCGCCGATGAGGATGGGCAATCCGGCGGGCAGGCCCTCGACGGTGACCACCAACGCCGGTCCGTGGGACTCGCCCGCCGTCAGGAACCGCAACACGGTGCCTCCTGAGCCGGCGCCGCCCTCGAGGGCGTGCCGACACGTCGGTCGGGTCGCGCGATTCTACGGCAGCACCAGGTGCGGTCAGCCGTTCTGCACTGCGGCCGTGGCCGGCGTGGTCGCGCCCGCGGCGCTGGGGGTGGGCGTGGTCGCGCTTCCCGCAGTACCCGTCGCACCGGCGGTCGCCGAGGAGATCGCCGCGGGTTGGCTGAAGATGCGCCCCGAGACCTGCAACTGCAGGAGGCCGGCCGCGAAGACGTTTCCTTGACCCTTGCCGCTCGCGGTGATGGTCACATTGTCGGTGACGAAGATACGCTTCAGCTCGGCCAGGCCGCTCACGTAGCGGTTCAGCTCATCCTCGGTGCCTTGCACCGAGATCCCGACGGTGATCGTTGTGAGGTTGCCCGTCGAGACCGGGGACGCGGGCGTGATCGATTGCCAGTCCGCACCGGACACGACGCGCAGCGCGTCGATGCCCCGGAGGAAGGAAGCCTCGGCGGAGTCGACCGGGATCGCGGCGAGCATCACACCGAGCGGGACGTCGTGACCGTTCGCCTTCTTCGCCGCGCTGGTGTCACCGAGCGCCTGGCGCAGGCCGGCCGCGCTCGTGTCGGCGTCATGCGCCGCGATCTTCGCCTTCGACGCCTTGCTCTCCATCGGCGAGTACACGACCTTGTACCACAACGCGCCGACGAGCAGCACGACGAGCGCGCTCACCAACAGGTTCTTCGTCTTTACTTGCACGTCGCCCCCCTAAAGAAGCTCTCCAGACGGTGCCCGCGCGCAGTCGATCCGAGCGACGTCGTCACCGTGAACTGCACCCCGATGCCCTTTTGCGCTTGCGCGGTCGTCACCCACAACACCGTGAGATCGGTGTCGCTGCGCAGCGAGTCCAGCAGTGCGGACACAGACGTGAGGTCGGGCGCGATTCCGTTCATGCCCAACGTCCCCCCGGGTGCCGACGCGGCGCCACACAAGGTGTTGGAACCGGCGGCGGGTAGAGGGCTCGTAACCCCGGTCGCGCCGGTCGCGCCGGTCGCGCCGGTCGCGCCGGTCGCACCGGTCGCGGTCGACGTGGTGCCGGCCGCGCCACTCGCCGCTGCGGAGGCGAGTGGAACCGTATGCGTGCCCGTGAACGACGTGAAATATACGCCGGGCGGCAGCTTCACACCGATGTCGGCGATGACCGTCGGCCACGCCACGTCCTGGCCGAGCACGGTCTTGACGTCCGCTTTGAGCGCGGACGTCGTCGCGGCGCCTGCGCCGGCCGCCGGGGCCTGTTGCTGCGCGAAGAGCTCCGACCGCAGCTTCTGCTCCGCAGCCAGCGCCGTTGCCTTCTTCGATTGCGCACTCGATTGATCGTTGTGCGCGAGATACGTGAGGCCGGCCAGCACGACCACCCCCGCCACCGCCGCGGCGATGACGCGCTGGTCGATCCCGGTTCGCCCCTTCGTGGATCCACCGCGATGGCGAGGCAGCAGATCGATGACGGTGCCGACGTTCGCGCCACCGAGCGCGAGTCCGACCGGCGCGGGAAGGGAGGGCTCGAGGCGCGGCAGCTCGTCGGCCGGGAAGCCGATGTTGCCGATGCGCAGGAGATCGTGCATGTACGCGGGCTCGACCGGGACGCCGACGAGCGCCGACAGGCGCTCGGGCAGCCCGGGCAGCTGCGCGGAGCCGCCGGTGACGACGACCCGACGCAGTTGGGCCGACCCCGGCTGGTTCCGGTAGTAGTCGATCGAACTGCGAACCTCGTCCAGCAGCACCGACAAGGGGCGGTCGACCGACGTGCGCGCCCGCGCAACCATCTCGTCCGTCCCGGGATCGGCAAGCGCCCGCTTCAACGTCTCCGCCGTCTCGGCGGGGACACCGAGGTCAGTCGCGATGGCGTCGGTGAGCTCGCGACCGCCACTTCCGAGCACGCGCACGAACTGCGGCACTCCGTTCTCGTGCACGGCGATTGCGGTGACCCCACCGCCGAACGACACGATCCCCTCGGCGCCGACGCTGTCGTCGACTGCGACGGACCCACCGGTCGCGGGCACCATCGCGGGGACGGGACGCGCGAGCGCGCGGGTCAGCGCGAGCGGAATGAGGTCGACGGCGCAGACGTCCAGCCCGCCGGCCTTGACCGCCGACACGAGCTTCGAAACCGTCGCTTCGTAAGCCGCGACCAACAGCACTTGCATCGTCGGTTCCGAACCGGAATCGGGTTCGGGCGCCGACGTACCCAGGATCGCGAAGTCGATGACCGCGTCCTCGATCGGGATCGGGATGAGATCGGCGGCCTGGAACTGCAACGCGCTCATGAGCTCGTCGCGCGTCATCAACGGCATCTCGACCTGGCGCACGACGACGCGCGGGCTCGCGATGCCGACGCGTACGGGCACCTTCTTCAAACCGACCTCGGTTCGCAAGCGAACGACCGCGTCGGTGACTGCCGCTTCGTCGGCGACTTCGCCCTCACGCATTGCATCACGCGGCAACGCAACCTGCGCGAACATGTCGAGGCGCGGGGGGGTGCCGGCGGTGACCTCGGCGATCGTCACTGCATTGGTGCCGATGTCGAGGCCGATCAGGCGGCGGGCCATGCGTCCCCTCCTCCAAAGGTTTGCGCCTCGAGGTACTCGTCGAGGTCGCGGGCGCGAATACGGAAGTGCTTGCCGACACGAATCGCGGGCAAGGCACCGGCGCGAATGAGGCGGTAAACGGTCATCGTCGACACGCGCATCGCATCCGCGATCTCGCGCACCGTGAGTAGTTCGTGCTGGCGTTCGCTCACGGTCGTCACCTCCTATCCGGTCGAATCAACTTCACCGACCACAATCGACAACAAACCCATCGCGCTGTAACACAATCCGCGATGAACGCCGGTTTGGGCAGAGGGGCCGATTTCTGACTATCGGCCGAAGTGCCGGTACCAGTCGACGATCGGTTCGCCGAACAGGACGAAGGTCATCGCTCCGGCCGCGAGGTAGGGCCCGAAGGGGATTTGCTGCTTTCGCCCCTTCACCTTGAACGCGATCAGTGCCACACCGACGACGGCGCCGTAGAGAAAGCCGGCGAAGAGACCACCGGCGACCTCGCCCCATCCCAGCCACCCCAGGCTGAGGCCGAGGAGGAACGA
>DATCCI010000570.1:0-5796 GCA_036511415.1 Acidimicrobiia bacterium | reverse complement strand
GAAAGCGCCCGCGTCCGGGCAGCGCGTACGACGTATCGAGCTCGAGCTCGTTCTCGAACTTCTCCCGCTGCTTCTGCGTGAGGATCGAGAACACCATCTGGCGGATCTGCGAGCCGTTGAAGATCGGCAACTCCGTCACCGGGCGCAGATCGCCGTTCACGCGAATGACGGGCGGCGAGCCCGACGCGAGGTGAAGGTCGGAACCGCCCCACTGGATGACGAGATCGAGGAGATCGTTGATGTGCAACTCGTCGTCGAGCTGCTCCTCTCCGACCACGACATTCGCGTTGAACTCCGGAGCGTCGCCATCGACCGCGCCGTAGATCATCGCGATCGCACGCATGAGCTCGCTGCGGTCGGCGACCGCGGGAATGACCTCGAACGATGTCGCGTGACCGACCGCGGTCAGCGCGGTGTCGCTCGGCGGCTCCGCGAACGCGACAACGAGCTTCTGCCCCTCGAAGTCGACGGGTACCGCGACGTATTGGCGAGCGAGCTCGGCCGAGAGCGTCTCGGGCGCATCCTGGTGGATCGGCGTCTCGAGGAAGTCGATGAACCGCACGCCCATCTGCTCGGCGAGCGCGGCCGTCAGGTCCTTGCTCCCGACGAGATCCAACCGCAACAGCACGGACGGCAGGGGTTCCTTGGTGCGCTCGGACACGTCGATCGCCTGTTCGAGGTCGTCTCGCGACAGAACATGTCGGTCGACGAGCGTCTCGCCGAATCGTCGCGCCTGGTTGGCCAGCATGGATGCAGTCCCCCGTCAGAAGCTCTGGGCTGACCACATATCGGCTGCCCATGGGCCCCGCTGTAGATCAGAGTGCGACCAAAATCTCACGACCGGCCACGAAGGACATATCGGGCCTTGTATCGGGCCTGGTGTCGGCCTCTCCTCACGCTACGACGCGGTAGATCTCCTCCAGCGACGTCATGCCCATCCCGACCTTGCGCAGACCGTCGGACCGCATCGACAGCATGCCCTGCATCAGGGCCACCTTTTGGATGTCCTCGGACGACCGCCGCTCGATGACGAGGCGCTGCAGCTCCTCCGACATGACCATCACCTCGTGAATGCCGAAGCGGCCCCGGTAGCCGGTGCGCCCGCACGACCCACAGCCAACGGCCCGGTGCAGCGTCGGCCACTCGCCCGCGTCGAGCTCCTCGGCCGGCCACCCGGCCCCGGTGAGCTCGGCCTCGGTCGGCTGGAAGGGTTCCTTGCATTTGTCACACAGCCGGCGGGCCAGCCGCTGGGCAACCACACAGTCGAGCGCGCTGATGACGAGGAACGGCTCGATGCCCATCTCCACGAGCCGCATCGGCGTCGACGCCGCGTCGTTCGTGTGCAACGTCGACAGCACCAGGTGACCGGTGAGCGCGGCTTCGATGCCGATGACCGCGGTTTCCTTGTCGCGGATCTCACCGACGAGGACGATGTCGGGGTCGGCGCGCAGGATCGAGCGCAGCGCGCTCGGGAAGGTGAGGCCGGCCTTCGGGTTGATCTGGATCTGGTTGATGCCGGGCAGGCGGTACTCGACCGGGTCCTCGACCGTGATGATGTTGCGGTCGGCCGTGTTCAGCTGGTTGAGGGTGGAATACAGCGTCGTCGACTTACCCGAACCGGTCGGGCCGGTGACGAGGATCGTGCCGTACGGCTTGGTGTACGAACTCTCGAATCGACCGAGCGCCTCCGGCAGGAAGCCGAGATCCTCGAGCTTGAGCACCGCCTGGGTCTTGTCGAGGATACGCATCACGACCTTCTCGCCGTACACGGTCGGAAGCGTCGCGACGCGCAGATCGATGCTCCGGCCACTGATCCGCATCGTGATGCGACCGTCTTGCGGCAAGCGGCGTTCGGCGATGTTGATGTCGGCCATGACCTTGAGCCGGGAGATGACACCGGCCTGGATGCTCCGCGGCGATCGCATCACCTCGTGCAGCACGCCGTCGATCCGGAACCGGATCCGCAGGTCGGTCTCGTTCGGCTCGACGTGGATGTCAGAAGCTCGGTCGCCGACGGCCTGATTCACGAGGAGGTTGACGAACTTGACGATCGGGGCGTCCTCGACGATTGCGGAGAGCCCCGAGAGATCGGTCTCTTCGTCGGCCTCGTCGGTCGCGGCCTGCATGACCTCGTCGACTTCGCCGTCGACCCGGAAGAAGCGCTCGATCGTCTCGATGATCTGGCTCGCCGTCGCGACGACAGTGCGCACCTCGGCGCCGGCGAGCGCCCGGATGTCGTCGACCGCAAAGACGTTCGAAGGGTCGGCCATCGCGACGAGGAGCTTGCCGTCCTCCCAGCCGATGGGGATGGCCTGGTACCGGCGGGCGAGCGATTCGGTGACGAGCGCGGCGACCGATCCGTCGATCGTCCGGTCGTTGAGATCGACGAACTCGAGGCCGACCTGGCGCGCCAGCGTGCGCACGAGCTCGGCTTCGGAGATGGTGCCCTGCTCGATGAGCAGCCGGCCCAGCGGCTTGCCGGTACGCGCCTGTTCTGCGACGGCGGCGTCGAGCTGGGCCTCGGTCAGGAGACCTTCGTCGATCAGTAGCGAACCGAGTGGCGTTCCGTCCGACACAGCTGCACCGCCTCCCCTCCACGCGAACGCCCGGAGTATCGGCACCGCGCGCAGTCCGCTGTATCAGGATCTCGCTCTCCGCGCGAGAACGTCTCGTCCGGTCAACCGTGCGCGCGAAAACCGGTCTAGGTGTCGCGGAGGCCGGAGAAGGCGCTGAGGTAGCGGCCCTTGGCCGCCGGGTCGACCTCGTGGTCGGCGTCGTCGGCGGCTGCCCCGTTCGGACCGGGGTGGGGCGACTCGACGCCGGGGCCATACGGAGCTTCCGGCTCGAGCGCGCTCTCGGCCGCGCGCCGGCGCGTTCCGTTCGCGCGCGTGGCCGCCGGCGGGGCCGGCGCCGGACCGACGTTCACGGCCCCGGCTTCGACGAGCTCCACGATCGCATGGCACACCTCGAGGACCGGGCGACTCGTCTTGCGGACGAGATCCCGGACGCTGCGCCGGCCGTCGAGGGCGACGATGAGCTGCCATCGCTCGCGGTCGACCGTGAGCTCGTCGACGCGGAGCTCGTCGGTGAGGCGGATCCGGCATTCGAGCGCCGGGATCACGGCCTGGATGTCGCGCCACTCCTCGACCAGCCGGCCGAGCTCGTCGACCGCGACCTCGAGATCGACGGTTTCGTCGCACGCCCAGGGCGGTTCCTCGGGTCCGAAGCGGAAGGTTCCGTCGCCGGCGCGCTCGACCGCGAAACAGACGTCGACGACGCGCGCGAGCAATGCCGCGTGGTCGGCGAGCTGCTCGCCCGCTTCGCTCGATTCCGCCGCGCAGCACCGACCCTCGACGATGTACACGACTGCCGACGAGTTGGCGGCATCGAGCCAGAGCGCACCCGACTTGCGCGAGTGTGAGAGCAGGCTGAACAGCTCAGGCAATGCGAGCGTTTCCAGCGTTCCTTGCAGCACGAGGTCCCCCGATGCATTGGATCCTCTCCGTCCATCGGCGGAGAGGACCGCGCGCCTTGAGCGCGAGGCCCCCGGGGTTCGCGGCGACGACCCGCTTCAGGCAGAAGACGGTTCAGGCAGAAGACGGTTCAGGCCGAAGGTGCCCGGCGCAGTGCCGCGGCCGCGGCCGCCCGCATCGCCGCGACGGGCGCCGGGTGGCCGGTCCACTGCTCGATCTGCAGCGCGGCCTGGTGCACCAGCATTCCCAGGCCGTCGACGATCTCCGCCCCCTGGTCGCGAGCGCCGCGGAGCAACACCGTCTCCATCGGGTGGTAGACGAGATCGGCGAGCACCTGGCCGGGGTGCAACGCGTCGAGCGGCAACGGGAGATCGTCGGCGTTCATACCGACCGGGGTGGCATTGACGACGAAGGTCGCGGCCGCCGCGGCCGCCGAGCGCTCGTCCCAGGGCCGGTGCTCTCCGGCCGCGAGCTCGGCCGCCGCCGCGGCCGCACCCGGCTTCCGGGCGCACACCACTACCCGAGCGCCGGTACGCCCGAGCGCGAGCGCGACGGCGCGCGCCGCGCCACCCGCGCCGAGCAGGACGACCGGTGCCCCGGTCGGATCGTGGCCCGCGTCGCGAAGTGACCGGAGGAAGCCCTCGCCGTCGGTCGAGTCGCCGATCAAACGGCCACCGGAACCGACCGAAACCGTGTTGACGCTGCGCAGCGCCGCCGCGTCGTCGGAGAGCTCGTCACAGAACGCGGCTGCCGCGGTCTTGTGGGGCATGGTCACGGAGAGCCCGGCCAGATCGAGGACGCGCATCGCCTCCAGCGCACCGCGCGTCGCGCCGTCGGGCACTTCGAAGGCGACGTACACCCAGTCGAGTGCAAGCTCGCGGTACGCGGCGTTGTGCAGCACGGGCGACAGCGAGTGCCGAACCGGATCGCCGATGACGCCCGCGACGCGGGTCGCACCCGAGATCGTCAAAACGCGCCGTTCTTCTTGGCCAGCGCGATGTTCGCCTCCTGCTGCTGCAAGGTGGTAGCGAACGCGGTGTCGCCCTTCTTGTCGATGACGACGTAGTAGAGGTACGGCGACTGTGCCGGCGCGAGCGCCGCCTTCATCGACGCGGTGCTGACTGCCGCGATCGGCGTTGGTGGCAGGCCGGTGTGCTCATAGGTGTTGTACGGCGAGTCGATCAGCTTGTCCTTTTCGGACAACGTCCGGTTGCGAGGATCGGCCCGTGCGTAGATGAGCGTCGCGTCGATCTGGAGCGGCATACCGAGCCCAAGCCGGTTGTAGATCACCGACGCGATGAGCGGGCGATCGGCGTCGATCTTGGCCTCGGCCTCGACGAGCGACGCGACCTTGATGATGTCGTAGGCGCCGTATCCCCGAACGTTGGCGTTGGCCAGACCCAGCGTGACCGCGCGCTTGTCGAAGGTCGTCACCAGCGTCGACAGCACCAAGATCTCGTCCTCGTCGGCCGAGATGTTGTAGGTGTCGGGCCACAAGAGGCCCTCGAGGTTGTTGGTTCCGGCCGGCTCGAACGCGGACCGCACCGCGTTGTTCTTCGTCGCCTCGACGAACGACTCGATGTCGAGCCCCGGCAGCTTCCCGACCCGCGCCGCGATCTGCTTCAGCCAGAAGCCCGGCGGGATCGTCAACCTCACGAACGCGACGTGCGGGCCGGCCTTCATCGCACTCACTGCAGGGCTCACGCCCATGCTCTTGCGGAGCTCGTACGTGCCGGCTTTGAAGTTCGAGTCGCCGTGCAGGCGGGAGTAGACGTTGAACACCCACGACGAACCGATCACACCTTGGCGCGCGAGCTCGTCGCCGATGCACGGGACCCCGCAGCCCCGTGCGATCTGCACCTCGACCTTGGCGCCGGCGCCTCCGGGTGGATCGAGCTGCCACCAGAACCAGACTCCGCCGATCGCGAGCGTGACGAGCGGCACGACGACGAGGACGATGAGGACGATGGCGGTCCGGCGGCTGCGGCTCACGGGCACATCCGATCGAGCCACGACTGCAGCATCACGGCCGCCGCGACCTTGTCGACGACGCGTCGACGCGCCTCGCGGGGCATGCGCGCCTCGCGGAGCGCGCGTTCGGCCGTCACGGTGGTGAGCCGTTCGTCGGAAACGACGACCTCGATGTCGCCCGCGGCCGCGCGTAACATCTCGACCTCGGCGAGCGCGGCGCGCGCCGCGGGACCGGTCCGACCCGAGAGCGACAACGGCAGACCGACCACGATCACGTTCGCACCGACCGCGCGTGCCAGGCCGACGATCGAGCGCCGGTCGACGGCCGGGTCGCCGCTACGGCGGAGCACCT
>DATCCI010000569.1:0-5474 GCA_036511415.1 Acidimicrobiia bacterium | reverse complement strand
CGATCGCGCCATGCGAGGTCGTCGCGGTCTCGGTTCCGGCCCAGTGCACCCGCCCGAACGGCTCTCGGAGGAGCGGTCCGTACCGCGTGAGGATCCCCGGCGGGAAGTGCGCCATCGAACACCCGCGTGTCCACTCCTCCTCCCACCACGCCGTCTCGATGAACTTGGCCGGTGATGCCGCGCGTGGCCCGAGCCGGGCGGTCAGCGCGTCGACCACCGCGCGCTGCCGTACGCCCGGGTCGAGCGCCTGCACTCGCTCGGCAACCGGGCCGAACGTGAACGACGCGATGACGCCGGGCGTTCCGGATGCCGGAGTCGCGTCGAGGGTCACCTCCGCGGCCGAGCCCGGTTCGGAGGTTTGTCCGCTGAAGCCCTCGGCTCGCCAGAACGGCTCGTTGTAGACGATGAGCGTCTTGGCTTCGGGGCCGGCGACCGCATTTCGGTACAACGTCATCCGATCTTCGGAAAGCGCCGGGTCGAACGCGATCTCTAGTGCGAGCGCGGGTGGAACGGCGACAACCACGTGGCGCGCCGACACGACGAGATCGCCTGTTTCGACGAGTACGTGATCGTCGCGCTGCATGATCGACCGGACGGGCGCGTTCAAGTGCAGAGCGTCACCCAATTCGTCGGCAACCCGTTGCGCGATCGAACCTGCGCCCCCGTTTACCAGGTTCTCCTGCGAGCCGCCCTTGATCGAGAACAGGTTGTTGATGCTCCCGTGCGCGTGCACGAGATACAGCAGGTGGAGAAATGAAACGTCGTTCAGGTCGCCGGTGAACAAGCCGCGCACTGCCATCTCGAACAGATCGCGCCCGATGGCGGTCCGGATCCCGGAACGCTCGAGGTACCAGGCCACCGAGCGCTGATCCCATTCGGTCGCGCGCTTCGCCGTCCACGGCGCCTCGAGCGGAACGCGCTTGGCCATCCGATCGAGCTTTGCCTGCGCGAGCGCGATTGTGATGACCGCGAGTGGACTGATCTTCGGAATGAGCCCCGTGTAACGGCGGACGCGCGTCCCGTCGACGAGGAGGTGCGCCCCCTTCACCCACGTCTTGTACGTGGTCACGCCCATCTCGCCGGCGAGCGCGTAGATCGCGTCGTGATAGGGAGCGAGCCACGCGCCGCCGCGGTCCACCGGCGCGCCATCGGAAAGGTGTTGCGTCCAGATCCGGCCGCCGACGCGGTCTCGCGCCTCGAGCACGACGACCGACTGCGCACCTTGACCGAGTCGACGGGCCGCGGTGAGTCCGGCGTAGCCGGCGCCGACAACGCACGCATCCGCATTGATCCGCTCGTGCATCCAGGCGCAACGTAACCCCGCCGGACGTCGCGCAGCCAGACCGATCTCGCGCGGGGTTGCTAGTTCGTATCCGTTGGAGAACGCGCCCGCCACCGTTGCGCGCACTGTGCGCGGGAAAGAATCAGCGACCACTTCGGCGCCGCACGGCCCGACTCGATGCACATGCGGGCTGTAGGATCACGTCACGTGGTGTCGATCATTTCAAGGAGGTCCGGCCCACGACCGGAAGTCGGCCGGACGATCCGAACTCGAGCTTTGCCGTTGTTGGCAGTCGTCATGTTGGCCGCCGCATGTGCCAGCGGGCACTCATCTACCTCGGGAACCACGACGAACCCGGCAGCGAGTTCTGTGGCAGCCGCGCAGCTTCGAGGGCTCGCGGCTCGGTACCTAGCGATCGCGACGGTCGGCAACCGCGGTCTCGACCGCGCGTTCCATGCGCTCGACGGGCGGGACCACGACCATCTCGTCGCGGCGCGTGCAGACCTTCGAGACGCCGCCGCTACCGAGCGCCAGTTCGATCGCAGCCTGCTCGCCATCTCTTTTCCGTCAGAGATCGAGGCAACTGTCAAAGCGGTCGTCCGCGTCAATGAAGCGCGCGCCTCCCTCACCTCCGAAGTTGCTAACTCGACCACACTCCAGCAACTGTCTCGCTCCGAGCAGAAGCTCCCGGCGGCCAACGACGCCATCGTGCAGCAGGTCGGGATTCTCCGAACACAACTTGGGCTTCCGCCCGCGGAAACAAGCTGATTCGGATCCTGCCCACGCTCGGAATTGCGCCTGCACCGCGACCTTTGCGAAATGACCACGGCGAGTTCGAATACCTTCGTCCGCTCGGAGAGAGCAGCTCCGCACCCGAACTGCTACACGGAACGAACGCTATGCGGTGTCAGTAGTAACCGCCGCCGCTCGTCCCGGCGTTTGAAGCAGTGGTCGTGGGCGGCGACTGGACCGGAGGGGTATTGGTAGTGCCGCTCGTTGATCCTCCGCAGGCGGCCAAAGTCAACGCCGCGACCACGCCGAACGCGGCCAGGAGAGACTTGGTAAAACGCACGGGTCGTTGGTGATGGTGACGCATGCGACCTCCTTGAAGTCACGCACTCGTAGTACGAACGGGCGGCCCAGAAGGTTCATGCACTCTCCGGAAGTCGCCGCTTGGCCGCGGCAGCGAACGGCTTGCTGAGACGCCTGACGGCGGTCCGTTCAGCTATGCGCCTGCGCGCGTCGCAGATGTTCTAC
The DNA here is from genome assembly GCA_036511415.1 of Acidimicrobiia bacterium. Taxonomy (GTDB): domain Bacteria; phylum Actinomycetota; class Acidimicrobiia; order IMCC26256; family PALSA-610; genus PALSA-610. Next base: position 2,935 of record DATCCI010000569.1, on the reverse strand, counting down.
TCGCCGTACAGAATGACCGATAACGCTTCGATGGCGATCGACACGAGACCCGGGCTGTTGATGTGTGGCGACGAGCGCTTCTCGCTGGATCGGATAAGCATCCCAAAGAGGCAGTTCCGTGTCTACGCGCTGCCGCGTGCCAAGTTCGAGCGGGCGGGCGGCGCCGAGGTCGGTATTCATTCGAGTTCCTCGATGCGTTTCGCTCGAGCGAGCATCTGTACTCGCAGTTCGGACAACACCAGGGCGGCCAGTAGCACGATCGTCGCAGTGGAGATCCACGCCGCGTCTGAACGGGCCGGGGGTCGGTAGCGGAAGAGGACGGTCGATTGGCCGGCGGGAACGAGAACACCTCGCACGGTCTCGTCGACGCGAGCGAGGTGCTGCGATTTCCCGTTCACCGTGACGTGCCAGCCGCGGTAGTAGCTGTCCGTCAAGACGAGTACAGCCGCCGTCTCCGCGTCGACCTCGACCCGGACCTGGTCGTTGCGGTACTCGACAACCTGAGCCGTTCCCACATTCGCGCCGGTTGTCGTGGGAGGCATGCCTGCCCTCGATGCTGCCGAGAGCAGGTCCGAGTCCTGGGTGATCGTGTTCGCTTCGCTGAATCCACTTGCTGGATCGGGTGCGTCCGCGCGGGTGAGCGCGGGGCTGAGATATGCGCGTGGGAAGCGTTGTGGGTTCTCGTAGACGCGAACCCCGGCTCGTTGGTCAACGAACGCCAATGGGTACGCGGCTCGCACCCCGGTGTCATAGGTGGTCAGGCCTTGGTCGACGACGAGGTACTTGACGGACATGAGGTCGAGCGCGGTTGGGGATGCAGAAAATGGAGTGAAAGCTGAATGACCGACTTCGAGGAAGAGGCCGGGATCCGTGGGGTCGACATTGTTGACGTAGAACGCGCGGTAGCTGGGGATCTGCATGATGTTGACTGTTTCGAGTTGTGGAATACCGAACACCTCGCCCCATTCGGGGTACAGGCCGGCCCGTCCGGCATTGAGGATGCGGTCGCCGTCGAGGTGTTGTTGGAGGAACGTCACGTATTGGGGTGTCGAAGATTCCACATCGACGCGCCGGATGTGAACGTGGTTGTGGTACGAAAAGAGTTCGAACGCCATCAGGACGACCGCGATCATGGCGAGGGCTCGATGCCGGTGCGGTCGCGTTGCGGCCACGTGAACCAGCACGACGACGAGGAGGACGAGCAACGTGGCGGCGACGAATCCCCAGGTCGAATAGGGATGCCCGGTGACGGCACTCCCGATCCACGACGCCGCGAGCCAGATCGTAAACACGCCGCCTGCAATTCGTGCGGCCTGCGCGCTCGGGCCGCGCGCTTCGATCACCGAGACCGCGACACCGACACCGACCGCGATGGAGGCACCGGCCAAGGCGGCCCAGTAATCCGCGTTGATCGAACGGAACCCTGGCAGGTAACCAACCGGCCGAAGGAACACGAAGCCTGTTTGTTGTGTCAGGGCGAACAACCCCAAGACCCCGGCGAGCACGAGAAGGCGGCGCTGAAGGCCCTCAGCACGCGGCAATGCGACTGCGAGAAGCATCAACGCGACGATGCCGATATATCCCGACCAAGCTGCATCGTGCATGGGCCAGCGCGTCAGAACCTTGAGCAGATCGAGGTTGGCCTTTGCTGCCGGTACTCTCTTGCCGTAGAGGGAAAGGTCCGCGCCGCCGTGCAGTGCCGCGACGACATCCGGGATCCACACGTACGCCGTAAGCCCGGCCGCGACTATGGGTACAGCAATTTGTCGACTGAACTGCCGCCGGATGCGATCAGTACGCGGCATCTCCAACTCGGCCGGGCGCGGGTGCGACACGTCGAAAACCCACAGTACGGCGTGCACGAACAACAGCACGAGGACTTGGATTGACACGAACGTGGTGAGTATGAATCCGGAATACACCGCGACGGCGGCAAGGAACCGAGAGATGGTTCGGCGTCGCTGGTATTCGACCAACGCGTACAACAGCACCGGAAACAGCACGTATGGAGCACCGATCTGACTGTTGACATCAGATACCGCGAATCCCGTCAGGAGCCAGACGATGCACGACGCTGTGGCAGCAACCCTCGACGCCCTGAATGTTCGTGTAAACAGTTCCTGCAGGCAGAACAGCGCACCGACGATGAAGGCCAGCGTCACGAACGTGAACGCGGTTGCGGACGCACCCAGCAAGGCGATCGAGAGGACGAAAGGCGAGAACTTGATGTCGGCCAACGTTTCCGGCCCGAGTGAACCGGCTGCCGGATAGGGATTCCAAAACGGACTCTCGCCAGACCAGATCGCACGCTTCATGATTTTCGTCGCCGGGACGAGTTGCCAGACGCGTGCGCCGATATCGCGAATCCCTGCCGTCGGCGCGTTCGATCCCACGCTCGGATACACACTCACGGTTCGAGTCGGGACCGGACCGACCACCTGGGCCAGACCCACCGGAGAGAGGGAGCCACCCAGGAAGACGACCTCCGGGAACACGGCGACCGCGATCACTGCTGCCGCTGCGAGCGACGCGAGCGCGCGCGGCATCCGCACCCTCCGAACTGCCCGCAGACTGCGGCGATAGCTCATTGGTCCGATTCAGTATTCAAGTCAGCGAGCGCGGTGCTCCCGCGCGCGCATCGTCGTCGCCGCCCGCATCGGCGTCCCGAGGAGCCGTCGAATACCACGCAGAACAGAGCCAGCCCAGGTGCCGTTTGCGAGCCATCTCGCAACCGTAGAAGGCGAGGCCGTGTCGGCCGCGGCAAACCGCTCGCCGCGTTCCCGCGGAGATGCGGCGACGGCCGTCCGCGAGGTGGATGTCTTGGCGAGTCCCTAACCTCACGCAAAGTCGGCTCCCACACAATCGTAAGGGGTTTCACAACGTCCGCGGCGATGATCGCGGTCATGCAAACCACGCGGTTCAGCCGACAGGACCG
>DATCCI010000568.1:0-4960 GCA_036511415.1 Acidimicrobiia bacterium | reverse complement strand
GACGAGAGTGCGGACGGCTCATTGCGTCTGCTGTACGTCGGCCGCCTCGTCGCGCACAAGCGCGTCGACGTCCTCGTGCGTGCGGTTGCGCGCTGTGACGGCGTCCGCCTCGAGGTGGTGGGTGACGGTCCCGAGTTGCACAGGCTGCAAGAGCTGTCGAGACGTGAGAACACCAACGATCGGGTGCATTTCGTCGGAAGGTTGAGCCACGAGGTGGTCGCGCGTCGTATGACCGCGTCCGACGCGCTCGTGCTCGCGAGCTCCTATGAGGGGCTTCCACACGTTGTCGTCGAGGCGCTCGTGTGCGGGACGCCGGTGATCGCGACCGAAGCCGGTGGTGTGACCGAGGTCGTCCGACACGGCGTCAATGGCCTGCTCGTTCGCGACGCGACGCCTGAAGCATTCGCGGCGACGTTCGCCGAGCTAGAGCGCGGGGCAGTGCGCGAGGATCTCCGGCGAGGTGCCGCTGCGACCGGAGTCGAGTGGCACTTCGACCGGTGCGCCGACCGGCTCGAGGCACTGATGCAGCGCGCCACGAGCGAACGGCCGCACGTAGTCGCCGTCGCAAAGTCGAGGATGTCGGTGCCGCCGCGGCCCGACGACGTGACGAAGTACCGGATCAACGCGCGTCACGTGCGGACAACCGTCGTGTGTCCCGCACGACCCGCTGGGCTCTACCGACCGGGTGGCGCGACGGTTGTCGGCCTGCCGGGCTGCACGGTCCCTGTGATCGGGACAGCGCTATTTTATGTAGTGGCTCCGGTCGTCGCTCTCGGTCTCGCCTGCGGACGCCGACGCACCGCGATCACGTGTCAGAGTCCCTACGAGGGCTTCGGCGTGGTGGCTCTGGCAAGGTTGCTGCCACACCGCTGGCGTCCTCGCGTGCAGATCGAGCTCCACGGCGACTGGCGGACGGCGACGCGCACCTACGGCAGCCACCGCCGGCGACTCCTCTCACCAGCCGCCGACCGAATCGCAGTATGGGCACTGCGGCGCGCCGACCGCGTGCGTTGCGTCAGCGACGCGCTTGGTCGGGTGGCGCGTGAGGCCGGTTACCGCGGCCCTCTTGATCGGCACGTCGCGTTCAGCGACTACGACGCGTTCATGCAGGATCTGCCGGTGCCGCCACCGGAGGCGCCGCACGCGGTGTTCGTCGGCGCACTGGAGCTGCACAAGGCACCGGATTTGCTGCTCGACGCGTGGTCGGACGTGGTCGAGGCGCACCCCAACGCACAGCTAACGTTGGTCGGCGCAGGGAGCCTCGAGCAACAACTCCGGAGTCGAGCTCGCGACGACGAACTGGAAGGCACCGCGCACGTCGTCGCACCCATGTCTCGAACAAAGCTGGCAGAGCTCTTCGATCGGTCGTCGTGTCTCGTGCTTCCCTCGCTGACCGAAGGGCTCGGCCGCGTCGTGCTCGAAGCAATGGCGCGCGGGAGACCGGTCGTTGCGTCGGCGGTTGGCGGGATCGTCGAACTTGTGGTGGACGGCAGCACGGGACGGCTCGTGCCGCCTGGCGATGCCGGGCTGCTCGCCGCAGCGATCATCGAGACGTTGAGCGATCGTGATCGGGCGCGCGCGATGGGTCAGGCAGCGCGGTGTCGCGCGCTCGCGTGGGATCCGTTGCGGGACTACGAGCTCGGGATCGCGCGCTTGGGCGAGTGGATCTCCGCGCCCGCGTGACGCCGAGGACCGGATTGCGCAACGGCGCCGTCTGCGTCGCCGGCCTCGGCGTCGCGATGGCTTCCCGCCGACGCGCGCAGCGACAGGTAGGGATCTTGCACGATGTCGCGGACGGAACGAAATTTCGGCGCTGCGTCGAATGGTTGCTCGAGCGTTACACGATCGTGTCACTCGCCGATCTGCTGTCGGCAAACCGTGAGCCCGGCAGGGCCCGCCTCGCGTTGACGTTCGACGACGGTTATGCCGACTGGTACGACGTGGCCGCGCCGGTGCTCACGGATCTGCGGTGTCCGGCGACCTTCTTCGTCAGCTCGGGTTTCGTCGGCTTGGAAGGCAGCAGCGCGAGCCGGTTCAAGAGGGAGCAACTGCGGCGGTCGCGTGACCTCGCGCCGCTGAGCCGCTCGCAGCTCGCCGAGCTCGCCGGGTGTCCGCTGTTCGACATCGGGAGCCACACCGCGTCCCACATCGACTTCGCGCAGAACGTGAGCTCCGAGACGCTCGTCACCGAGATCGACGGCGACCTGAAGCTGCTCGAGGACTTGACGCAACAGCGCGTCAACTGGTTCGCGTACCCGTTCGGAGGCGAGCGTCAGCTCTCACCCCTCGTGGTCGACCACGTCCGGGGCGCCGGTTTCGAAGCAGCGTTCACGGCGCTCCCGGGGTCGCTCGATACCGCGTCCGACCGTTTCTTGCTGCCCCGGCAGAGCATCGACCTGCTCGGCGGGCGCCTGCTGTGGCAAGCGCGTCTCAACGGCGGTTACGAGTTGGTCTTCCGTGCCCGACAGCGCGCGTTTCGAGCGTTAGGGCGAACACCTACGAGGTAGGTCATGGGCCTGCCGTTATGCTCCGGCGTAGTTCGCAAGCAGCGTCGCTGCCCGTGCCCTCCATGTGTGGCGGCCCACGTCTTGCTTCGCCTGGTCCGCGAGTCGGTTCCGCAGCTCCGGATCGGAGAGCAGGTGTGCGAGGCCGTCGGCGAGCGCTTTCGGATCGTCAGGGGGCACGAGCCAACTGTTTCGGCCATGGGTGAGCGTGTCGCTCAACGCGGGTAGGTCCGTTACGACCATCGGCACGCCGCCTGCCATGAACTCGAACAGCTTCATCGGTGATGCGAACTGGGCGAAGCGTCTCGTCCCGGGAGACGGGACAACGCCGATGTCGCATGCCCGTATCCACGACGGGATCTCAGAGCTCGGCACGCGATCGACGAATCGGAAGTCGTCGACACGACCGCCGTACTCATGCGCGATGCGCAGATACCCGGATACCTCGTCCATCGGTCCACCCACGCACAGCAGCAGGGCCTCCTCTGTACGCGCCGCCTCGAGCATCGCCGCCGCCTTCACGAGCGTCGTAAGGCCCTTCTCCAGGCCCATCGTCCTGAAGCGGCCGATGTAGCCGATGATCGGCCGGTCGAGAGGCAGACCGTGCTCTCGCCGGCACTCCGCACGACTCGGAAGGCGCTCGTAGGGTTCGGTGTCGACGGCGCTGCCGAGCACGATGATCTTCGACCGGGGGACGCCGAGCGCCTCGAGGCTCGCTCGGGACCCCTCCGTGAGTGCGACGACGCCCCGCAAGCTCGTGCGCTCGGCGGTTCGGCGGACCAGACCGCGCCGGGGTCCCGCCGGTGGATCGTGTACCTCGAGGATCGTCGGTGTGTTCGCGCGGGCGGTCCAGAACGCGATGCCCGCGTCACGCGTATGGCACAACGTCGGCCGATCCCGCTTGACGAGGTGCGCCGCATATCGCGCCCAGGCGAAGTCGTGTACGCCGACGAGCGCACGGTGGAACGGCTTCGGGAGCCACCGCTCCGCGGGAATGACGTCGAGGTTCTTGAGCGTGCGCACGCGAAAGGTCCTCGGAACGTCATAGAACTCGAAGACGCTCATCGCGGAGAGGCGAGCGTCACCCTGCTGCCGCCGAGGGTGCCACAGCTCCACTCGAGCGCCCTCCCTCGCGTACGCCTCACACATCTTCACGATCGCGTGACCATGCGCCTTCTCGGTGGGCAACCGCGCGTTCGCCAGGTAAATGAGGTGCGCAGCCATCGCCAAATCTTACGGATCCTCCACCGACTTCCGCACCACCGCGCCGCGCCGCTGGTTCGCCGTGGTCATTACGGGTCGAAACGCGCGGCCCGCCTTGATCAGGTCGGTCGACCGCTCTGCGAGCGTGACGACACCATCGCTCGGTACATGCTGACGAGCCGGTCGGCATACTGCGCCCACGAGTGTTGCTGAGCCCATCTCCTACCGCCTTCGCCGAGCGCGCGCGCGAGTCTCGGGTCGTCCAGCACCTGGAGCATGCGGTATGCCGCCGCCGTCGCGTCCTCCTCCTCGACGAGGAACCCGGTCTCCCCGTGCACGACGGCGTCGGGCACTCCTCCGGAGCGCGTGCCGACGACCGGCTTGGCACACGCACCGGCCTCGAGGAAGACCAAGCCGAAGCCTTCGAAGTGCCCGGACTCGCACCGCGGCAGCAGCGCGAACAATGTGCACGCGTGGTACAGGTCCACGACGTCGGACTCGATGAGCTCACCCGTGAACCGGACGTTGTCCGAGACCCCCAACTCGGCCGCCAGGGCGCGAAGACCCGTTTGATCGCCGCTTCCGACGATCACGAGGTACGTGCTGGACCTCGCCTCGCGGACAGTCGCGAACGCTCGCAGCAAGACGTCAAATCCCTTGCGTCGCTTCAAGGCGCCGACGCTGACCACGACGGCCGCCGTCGGAGGCAGCCCGAACCGGGCTCGGGTGTTCCGATCGTCGCCGCCATTCGTAAAGCGCGCGGGATCGACCCCGTTCGCCAACAGCTCGACGCGCGCCGGTTTGCCGAGCGCGTGCAATAGCGCGTCGCGCGTGTACGTGCTCGGAACGGTCACGACGGCAGCCCGCCGCAGCGCGTAGCTGTAGAACCACCGATCTGGCGGCCGTTGCAGCGGCACGACGGCGTACGTGCCTTGCGCCGAGACCATGAACGGCACAGCCCTGCGTCGCGCGATAGCAGCCGCGTCGAGCGCGTACGGGAACTCGACGAGGGCGTGAACAATGTCGACGTTCGGAACGCCCGGAGGGCCAAGCACATGGCGGCCGAGGTTCCACGGGTGCCGGCGGAATGATCGATCCGCCGGAGGGAGCACGTTCTGCGTCGTCGCAAAGTCGCCCTCGAGCGCGGACGGTACGCCGTGTGGCAGGAGCAGGTTGACCCGCACATCGCCACGCGCCGACAGGGCTCGACAGACCTGTGTCGTGAACATCCCCCAGCCGGCGGTTGGCCGAGC
>DATCCI010000567.1:0-5914 GCA_036511415.1 Acidimicrobiia bacterium | reverse complement strand
GAGGTTGCAGCCGTCGTCGCGGCGAAGGCCGGCTTCGCGCACCAGGTCTCGGGACGCGCGCGTGCTCCCGAGCCGAGACGAAAGGGGCGGCTGTTCCGGTCGGCGCCGCCGTACGAAGCAGCTCCGGTGTGGCTGCGACTCCGGCAAGACACCTATCGCTACGAGGGGATCGTCTGCGCTTGGAGTGCGCTGCAGAACACGACGGCACCGGATCTCAAGATCAAAGGCTTCGGCGGCGAGCTGTACCGGCGCGGGAACGCGAAGCAGTTCGGGAACAAGCACTTCGAGAACATCGAGACGCTCGCCTCGATGTTCGTGAACTACCATCAGGTGCACGACCCGCTCGGCGTGTTGCAAGGGCCCGAGGCCGACTTCCAGTCGGACTGGCTCAAATCGTGGGTCTACTCGACGGCGGAACACGTGCGCGTCGACCTGTTGCCGGAGAAGTTCTACGTCGACTTCCGACTCGGACACTGGAGCGGGCCCTTGCTCCAGGATGCTCCCGCCTGTGTCAACCTCAATCCGCTGCTCCTCACGCTCGCGGCGAGGAAGAACACCGAGTTGTCCACCGCGGCTCGTAGCAGCGAGCGATTCCATTTCGAAGTGATGAGGCGCGCCGCGCCGGAGCTCGTCGGGGTGCCGTTCCTGAACGACGTCTGGGCGCCGAGCATCGCCGCCAAGTCGCCGGTTGACGTCGCGAGCAAGCCGTTTCCGGCCGCGTCCAAGCCGACGGGCCGCGCCATCACCGGGCGCAATCCCGGTTGGGGACTCATGGAGCACGAAGGCAAGGCGCTCGCGGCGTTGTTCAAGGAGGCCGCGCGCACGACCGACATGGGCACGATCTGCGACATGGACAAGTTGCAGCGAATCGCGCGCAACGCGTCGAAGCTCACGAAATCGGCGGAGGTGAAAGAGCTGCACAGCAGCATCGGTACCGCGCTCGCGCTCCTCGGTCGGGCCGAACCCGTGCTCGACCGAAGGTAGGCTGCACTTCTCCTCCCCCGTCAGGTCGGCGCCGCGCGCAACTCATGCGCCCGTCGATTCCCCCAGGGGCATGCGATGGCACATAGTCGACAATCGGCCTGCTCTCGCAGCTGAGTGCGCCGTCCCTCGGCGTGTTTCGCGGGCGCGTCTGCCGCCGAGCTCGCGGGTGTAAGGTTCGTATCGACACGACGAGGAACCCCGTCGGCGTGTTGGACACTGCCGGCAAATCGGCAGCCTCCGGGAGCGTTGCTCCGGACCCTGGTAGCGCGCATCGACCAGTAGATCCGAGAGACGCCTAGTTCGGGCCGGACGACCGCAAACGGTTGTCGCCCGTTCGGGCTCGACGCCTCCTCACTCACGGAGGCACGTCTTGTCCACTCTCGCACCGCCGGCGCCGTCCGCCGCCGCCGATCCCGAGCCGTCGAGCGCGACCGGGCGTCCTCGACGCACGCTGCTCGGATTCGTCGGCACTCGCCGGATCGTCGAGATCATCCTTACCGTCGTTCTCGGAGTCGGCGGTGGCCTGCTCTTGTTCGGCGCCCACTTCGGCCTGGACATGGTCCACAGCCAACTGAACGCGCAAGCCATCTCGTTCCCGGCCAAGGGCAGCCCGGCCCTCAGCCCGACGGAGTTCCCCGACCTGCAGCAATATGCCGGCCAGAAGGTCGACACGGGTCCGAAGGCGAAGGCGTACGCGAACGGGTTCATCAACCGCCACCTCGCAACGGTGGCAGCCGGAAAGACCTACTCGCAGGTCAGCGCGCTCTCCCAAGCAAGCCCGAACGACCCGAAGTTGACCGCGGAGGTCGCCACGTTGTTCAAGGGTGAGACGCTGCGCGGGCTGTTGCTCTACGCATGGGGCTGGTCGGTCGTCAGCACGATCGCGCTGTATGCCGGCATCGCTGCGCTGATCGGATTCCTGATCATGCTCTTCGCGACCATCGGCGACTTCATCGCCGACCCGAGGATCGCCGCCCACCACATCGCGAAGGCGTAGGGCGCGGTCATGCACGCACTCGTGTACCACGGCCCGGGCGTCAAGGCCTGGGAAGAAGTGCCCAAGCCGGTGCTCGTCGACGACACCGACGCGATCGTGCGCGTCGATGCGACCACGATCTGCGGATCCGACCTGCACATCCTCAAAGGCGACGTGCCCGAAGTGACCGAGGGCCGCATCCTCGGTCACGAGGCCGTCGGTACGGTCGAAGCGGTCGGGAGCTCAGTGAAGAACGTGCATCCCGGCGATCGCGTCCTCGTCTCGTGCATCACGGCATGCGGCGCGTGCCGGTTCTGCCGTGAAGCGCGTTACGGCCAGTGCGTCGGCGGGGGCGGCTGGATTCTCGGTCACCTCATCGACGGTACGCAGGCCGAGTACGTGCGCGTGCCGTTCGCGGACACGTCGACATACGCGATCCCGGCCGGTGTCGCCGACGAAGAAGTCCTGATGCTGGCGGACATCCTGCCCACGGGCTACGAGGTCGGTGTCCTCAACGGCCACGTACAACCGGGCGACGTCGTGGCCGTGGTCGGTGCCGGTCCGGTCGGACTCTCCGCCATCATGGGCGCGCGTCTCTTCAGCCCGAGCCATGTTGTGGCGATCGATCTGGCCGACAGCCGGCTCGACGCGGCGAAGCTGTTCGGGGCCGACATCGTCGTCAACAACGGACGCCAAGACGCACTGGAAGTCGTGCGGGAACTGACCGGCGGACTCGGCGCCGACGTCGCGATCGAAGCCGTCGGCATCGCCGACACCTTCGAGCTGGCAACAACGCTGATCCGGCCGTGCGGACACATCGCCAACATCGGCGTGCACGGAAAGCCGGCAAGCTTGCACCTCGAGCAACTCTGGGGCCGAGACGTGACGATCACCACCGGTCTCGTCGACACCTCTTCGACACCGACACTTCTGCGACTCACCACCGGACGCCAACTCGACGTGGAGAGATTCGTCACGCATCACTTCCCGATGCACGAGTTCATCGCGGCGTACGACACGTTCGCGCGCGCCGCCGATACCGGAGCCCTCAAAGTCGTCGTCACGCAATGACGCGGGCCCACCCGCAATCGTTTGAAACCCGGACATCGCGGGTACCGAGAATGACGAGAACACAAGGGAGGTAGTCAGGTGTTCATCGGAATGGGAACGCTCGTTTTCATCCTGGTCGTAGTTCTCATCGTGTACGTCCTACGGCGCGCGTAGCGGTCATTCTTTCGTCCCAACGTCACGAAAAGGATTTCGACAAATGGGCATCACCGCAAGCATGTTCTTCATAGCAGCCGGCGCCATCATGCGGTTCGCAGTCACGGCCCAAGCAAAGGGCTTCAGCGTCCACATGGTCGGCGTGATCCTGATGATCGTCGGTGCCGCCGGCGCCGTTCTCTCGATCGCCTACTGGGCAAGCTGGGGCGGCTTCCGCCGCCGGACCGTCGTTACGTCGACGCAGGCGCCGGAAGAGCGCAACTCCACCGTGGCGCGCTGAGCGCGTTAGCGCTCGCTGCGGGGCGGCGCGTCGCGCCGCCCCGCAGTAAGCACGTCACTTCTGGTGCAACCGCTCCTCGAGCTCGTGCGCCTTTGCCTCGGCGCGAGCCTTCTCGGCCTGCGCTTCCTTCTCCGCGACCGTGCGCTGCGCGGCGGCCTTGTCCTGTTGGGCCTGACCTTCCTTTTCGCGCTCCTCGTTGCCGCTGATGCGACCGGCAACTTCCTTGGCCTTGCCCTTGACGTCCTCGACGACGCCTTCGACTGCAGCGCGCGGGCCGCTTTGTTGATCGCTCACGGATCTCTCCCTTGTCGTGGTTCGCGTGGACCGAAGAGATACCCACTTTCGGGCAAGAGCAATCGACCCGAGCGATCTCGCGACCGTTCGGGCGCGCCTGCGGCGCGGGTATAGCTTCGTGGTGCATACGCGACATACGAACGCGTGCACCTGTCCGCGCGTCTGCATTTCCGTCGAGGTTTCTCGCCGAAGAAGGGTCCTCGAGATGGTCGTGTCGGTCACCGAGCCCGCGTCGCCGAGTACGCCGTAAGTGGGCCGCTTCGAAGTTGTGCTCCCCGAGCCGCCCGTCGCATCGCTCGAGGAGTGGCTCGCAGTCGGCGGCGGCCGCGGCCTGACCCGAGCGAAGGAGCTCGGCCCCGAGGCGACGATCGCGGAGCTGGAGCGAGCCGGACTGCGCGGCCGCGGCGGTGCCGGATTCCCGATCGGCACGAAGTGGCGCACCGTGCAACGCGCCGCCGGCCGGCACCGGTACGCCGTGTGCAACGGCGCCGAAGGCGAGCCGGGCACATTCAAAGACCGCGCGATCCTGCGGACGAACCCTTACCAGGTCATCGAGGGGTTGGCGATCGCGGCTCTGACGCTCGACGCTCCGGAAGTGTTCATCGCGTTGAAAGCGAGCTTCGCGCCCGAACGCGAGCGCGTGACCACTGCGGTCACCGAGATGGAACGCGCCGGGCTCGTCGGCGAACTGTCGGTCGGAATCGTCGCGGGCCCGGAGGAATATCTCTTCGGCGAGGAGAAGGCGCTACTCGAGGTCATCGAGGGCAACGAGCCGTTGCCGCGCTGGCTGCCGCCGTACGTGCACGGTCTGTTCGCAACCGCGCCGCAGCTCGGCTGGCAGGCACACGAACCCGAAGCCGGTCACACGCGCGGCCACGAGTCGAACCCGACCGCGGTGAACAACGTCGAGACGTTGGCGAACGTCGCGCACGTCCTGGCGAAGGGCGCCGACTGGTATCGGTCCCTCGGCACCGCCGAGTCGCCGGGGACGGTCGTGTGCACCGTGGTCGGAGACGTCGAGCGCGCGGGCGTCGTCGAAGTGACGAGCGGTACGGCGCTGCGCGAGGTGCTCGACCTCTTCGGAGCGCCGCGGACCGGTCGCACCGTCCGCGCGGTGCTGCCCGGCGTGACGAACGCGCCGCTGACCGGCGCACAGCTCGATACGCCACTCACCTTCGAGGCGTTCGCCACCGCGGGCAGCGGGCTCGGTGCGGCGGGGTTCATCGTCTATGACGACACCGCATGCATGGTCGACGTCGCGGCCACGCTGTCGCGCTTCTTGTATGTCGAATCGTGCGGGCAGTGCCCCCCGTGCAAGCTCGGTACCGGCGCGATCACGAGCGCCCTCGACGACATCGCGGCCGGGCGCGGCCGCGACGCGACGCTCGAGAGCCTCAACCATTGGCTCTCGGTCGTCGCCGATGCCAACCGGTGCTTCTTGCCCGTGGAGGCGCAGCAGCTGATCGGGAGCATGTTGCGCACGTTCCCGGACGATTTCGAGGCCCACCTCCAGGGCACTTGCACACACGCGCACCGGGCGGTCGTCCCCAAGCTCATCGACATCGTCGACGACCGGGCGGTGTTCGACGCTCGCCAGGCGCGCAAGCGACCCGACTGGACGTACGAGCCCTAGAAAACCGGCCGATCACTGCAGAGCGAGGGGGGTTGCCGTCGCTGCGCTACTAAGGTAAGGTTGCCCTTAGTGCCCGTCCGAGGGAGTCTCGCGTGAGCATCGAAACGACGTGAGCATCGAGAAGACGCTGCTGCTCGGCTTCATCGCCGGCGTGACGATCCTGCTGGGGCTTCCGATTGCCCGTCTGAAACGGCCGGCGCCCAACCTTCGCATCATGCTCAACGCGGTCGCGGTGGGGATCCTCATCTTCCTCGTATGGGACGTGCTCTCGGCTGCGTGGGCACCGATCGACGCGGACCTCTCCAGCTTCCACAAGGGAAACGGCGGCCTCGGCGGGGCATTCGGCTACGGCGTTCTCTTCGCCGGCGCCCTCGCGGTGGGGTTGCTCTCGATGATCGCCTACGAACACTGGATGGGTCGGCGGACGCGGCGTCCCGACGCGAATGTCGTGGACCCACCCGAAATGTCGCCGTCGCCCGCGAACACGGCAACGAAGACGCTCGCCCGCGGAGCCACCGGGCTC
>DATCCI010000566.1:0-5324 GCA_036511415.1 Acidimicrobiia bacterium | reverse complement strand
CATCGAGGGCGAGGTTTGCCGGGCGCGCGCTCTGCGTGAGGTCGCGCGGCGTATTGTCAGCGCGTGACGCGACGGCGCGGCGCCGACGACACCGAGGGTGAGATCCGGCTGCCATTGGGGTTGTTGCCGGCGACCAACGGCGAGTACATCCCGGATCGTCCGACGCGCCGTGAGCTCGACGTCGCGACCGTCGCGCTCGCGCAGGCGGACGAGGCGGCCGCGTATGCAGGGATGGACCGGCGGCGATTCTTGCGGACCGCGGGTGGCGTCGCCGCGGCACTGGCGGTGATCGATCTCGCTGCGTGCAGCTCGTCGCCTCGGCGCACGTCGTCGACCTCGACCTCGACAAGGACCTCGACGACTCCGAGGCCCGGAGGCTCCTTCACCACCACGCTGCCGCCGCCGCACGATGTCGAGGCGTGCGAGCACGCACTGGGCGGCGGCGAGTTCGTTGTCGACGTGCATACGCACCATGTGATGCCGGAAGGACCATGGACCAAGAACGCGCCCGACACGGTGCAGTTGGTCCTCGGAATGGTTCCGGCGTGCGGTGCCCCGAACCGGCTGGAGTGCGCGAGCCGTGCGGCATACCTGCACGATCTCTTTCTCGGGAGCGACACGACGGTGGCAATGCTCTCGGATGTGCCGAACTCGGGCGCGGCGGATGCGCCGGTGCCGTTCCCCGACCAGCTCGGCACCCAGCAGCTCGCGGCGCAGCTCACTCACGGTGGCGCGGCTCGTGTCCTCGTGCACAACGTCATCGCGCCCAACTTCGGTGATTTGCACGCGAGGCTCGACGAGATGGAAACCACCGCGAGCACCGGGAAGGTCGCCGCCTTCAAGGTGTATACCGCGTGGGGACCGAATGGCCGAGGTTTCGCGCTCGACGACCCGGCCATCGGTCTTCCCGTCATCGAGAAGGCTCGCGATCTCGGTGTGAAGATCCTCATCGCGCACAAGGGTCTGCCACTCGTCCGATTCGACGCTGCACACAACCGTCCCGACGATATCGTCGCGGTATCGCGCCAGTTCCCGGACATGCAGTTCGTGGTCTTCCACGGAGCTTGGGACAAGAACCATGTCGAAGGTGCGTACAACCCGAATGCCGGGATCGGAATCGACACTTTCCTGCGCGCGCTCGACAATCACGCGGTGCCGAGGAACGACAACGTGTGGGTCGACATCGGTACCGTGTGGCGCGAGGTGCTGCGGGATCCGACCACCGCCGCGCACACACTGGGCAAGCTGCTCGCGCGGGTCGGTGAGCACCGCGTGCTCTGGGGGACCGATGCGATCTGGTACGGGTCACCCCAAGCCCAACTCCAGGCCTTCCGCGCGTTCACGATCTCCAACGAGTTTCAGGACCGATTCGGCTATCCCGCGCTCACCGACACGATCAAGGCCCAGGTGCTCGGGCTCAACGCCGCGCAACTCTTCCACCTCGACGTCCATGCCACCCGGTGTGCCCTTGCCGCCGACCCGATCGCGGCTGGCCGCACCACTGCCGCGCACCTGCGCGACGAGGGCGCGCTGCCGGCGCTCGCCCGAGCGAACGGCCCCACCACGCGCCGCGAGATGCTGCAGTGGCTCGCGTCCCCGACCACCCGCTGGACTCCTGTGTGAGCTCGAGGCAACGAGCTAGTGGTAGCGGCGGCGGAAGAGCGTGTAGGCGACCGGACCGGCGAGGATGGGCAGCCAGTACGACGCCAGCCGGTAGAGCAACGTCGCGAGGACCGCTTGCGCGGGGTGCACGCCCGCGAGGGCGAGTGTTCCCGTCAGACCGGCCTCGACCAGGCCGAGCCCGCCCGGAGTGATCGGAACCATCGCGAGCAAAGACGACGCCGTGTACGCGAGCAGCGCGAGCGACGGTTTCGGCAGGCCACCGACCGCGGCGAGGGCTGCGAACAGCGCGAGGAAGTCGAATCCGAGTCGGCACGCGGTCGCGAACAGTGCTTCGCGCCAGCGCTCGCCGAGGACCTCGCGGATGCCGTTGCGCTCCCGGATCAAGCTCGCGGGTAGGTCGGTCAGCTTCGCACGCTTGCGCAACAGACGATTGCGGACGACCTGGACGGCTCGGCCGATGCCGATGAGCAGCGGGTCGGTCGTCAGCAACACCGCGCCGAACCCCGCGACGACGACGAACCCGGCGATCCCGAGGAACGCCGTCTGGACGAGTCCGCGATCGACCCCCGCGCCGAGCAGGATCGTCGGCAGCGTGAGAACCGGGAGGAACAGGATGCTCGCGGTCTGGAGCAAGGAGAAGGCCGTGAAGCCCGAGATCGCGGTCGCGGTGTCCGAGCCCGACTGATTGAGGAGGCGGAGTTGCAACGTCGCGCCCGCGGCGGCGCCGCCCGGCACGACCTGGCTCATGGCATTCCCCGCCAGCTGCGAGGTCGCGACCGCGAACCACGCGTCGGTTCGGAGCGCGATCCGTTGGAGCGCGATCGCGCTCGCGAAGCTGGCCACCTCGCACGCGACGATGACGACCAGCCACGCGGGTGCGACACTGGAGACCCTCGGCCACGAGCCGAATACCTCGACGATGCTCGGAGCGACGATGTGGAACGAGATCGCCGCCACGACGAGCATCAGGATCCGGGGGACGCTGAAGCGGCGCCTTCTCCGACCTCGACCCGCGTCGGTCGCGCTCACCGCGTCACGACCGTTGGGGCTGTCGACGCACTACTCCCGTATACCACGAAGGCGGAGGGCGCGAGCCGGTCGTGGATCGTGACACCGAGAACGCCGGGAGCAGCGGGAGCAGCGGGAGCAGCCGGAGTAGCGGGAGCGCGCCGCGGCATCGTCGGGGGGCGATGATATGGGGATGAGCACCGCGGCAACCCCCGACGCGCGGCGGTCTCCCGGTCCGAGCCTGCGGGTCGCGATCTCGCTCATGGTGGTGGGCGCCGCGCTCGCCATCCCGACGTTCATCGCCGGGATCGTGCCGGTCGTGCGCGCGGTGACGAACCCGATCCGGTTCGACGCCCCGGGCCAGGCGGTCGTGCACCTCGGGAAGGGCACCTACATGGTGTACGAGGACAAGGGCGCGAGCTCGATCGGGTCGGCGTTCTCCACCGACGACAGCGTGACGATCACGCCCGCCGACGTGACGGTATCGGGCGCCGACGGCACGAGTATCCAGGTGCGCGACCGCGGAACCATTCGAGAGACGCTCACGCGCGACGGAGACCGCTTCGTCGGCGCGGTTCGCTTCACGACGCCGGCCTCCGGTGATTACGCGGTCACCGTGCACGATACGACGGCGCGGCCGGTCCTCATCGCGCGTCCGCTGAGCAACATCGTCGGGTCGGTGCTCGGATGGTTCGCACTCACCGGAGTCGGCGGGCTCGCCTTCGGAGTCGGCGTGGTGCTCCTGATCGTCGGATCGGTGCGACGGTCCAGAATGCGCAACGCGTTTGCGTACGCCACGCTGCCTCCGGCCGGGTGGTATCCCGACCCCGGGGATGCCGGACGGTCGCGTTACTGGGACGGCTACCGCTGGACCGAGCACGTCCAATGACACCCACACTCGGGGTCACCATCAGGGTGTCGTGAGCCCGCTCGGTCCCCGGGGGTCGAGAAGCCCGAGCGCGCGCGGGGTCCGTCCGGACCGGGCGGCCCCGTCGACGGCGCGGGCGCGGACGAGCACTTCGTCGAGAAGCCGGCGGCCGTCCACATCGATCAGCGATAGGTCGTCGGAGACGAGGACGAGCCCGCCCGAGGCGCCGACCGTCTCGGCCCACTCCGCGGCCGCGGCGGGGGAGAGCCGCGTGTCGCGGTCGCGGAGCATGATGCAATCGGGGTCGTTCGACCACAAGCGTCGATGCATGAAGCTGCGCGTGCAGGTGTTCACGAACGCGTGCTTCGTCGCCGGTGTGGTCTCCTCGTACGCGGGTTGACGCTCGGGGGCGTCGGCGGGCGCCTCCCACCAGGGTGCGACGTCGGCTCCGACGCGCATCGCGTCGACCACACCCACCAGCGCGCCGAGCGGCGCGCCGCATCCGAGGATGAAGACGTCGTCACCGGCCCCGCGGCGGATCGCGTCGTAGCCCGCGCGTACGCGCTCGGCCGGTGTACGGGTCGGGTCGGCAAACCGACCGGGCATCGCGGCCGAGAACGTGAAATCGAGCTTCAGATAGCGGTATCCCGCGTCGACGATCGCCGCCGCAGTCGCGGAGAGGTGATCGATCACCTCGGGGTTCGTCGTGTCGAGCTGCCACATCACGCCGCCCCACACGTCGTGATACATCCCGATCGCGGGCCCGTCACCCCGAGGCGCGCGGGCGAGCCAGTCGGGATGCGCGAGCGCGACCTCGGAATCGGGGGCTGCCAAGAAGGGCGCGATCCAGAGCCCGGCCGTGCGCCCACTCGCGCGGATCGCGCCGGCAATCCCGTCGATGCCCGACGGAAAGCGCTCGTTCGTCTGCAACCAGTCGCCGATCGCGCGTTGGAAGCCGTCGTCGAGCTGGAAGACGTCGAACGGCCAGTCGTCGGCGACGGCGAGATTGGCGAGCACGTCGCGTTCGGTCACGTGCTCGAAGTACTGGTACCAGGAGCACCATCCCGCCAGGAACGGAGCGTCGACCCGGGCGTGCTCCGCTCGTCCGGTGCGGTCGGCCCAGCGTTCGAGCAGGAACGACGGATCGTCGTGCTCCTCGGTCACGATCGGGTGGAGCACGCGCCGCTCGCCCGCGCGCAGCGTGGCGCCGCCGAACCAGGCGGCGGCCGCGATCTCGATCCGATCGTCGACGACCCGAACGCGGACGGTGCCGGCATGCGACGCGCCGCCGACGAAGCCGATGCCGAGGCGCGCCCGGTCGCCGGTCGCGATTATCGCGACCTGTTCGGATCGCAACTCACCGGGTCCGGCGACGCCCGGATCGGCGTGGAACGCGGCGCGAACGAGCGGGATCGGCCGGGTGTCGCGCGACGGGTCGACATCGACCCCGAGCCGAAGCGTCCGGGCCGCGGTCCACGACTGGTATCCGTTCGAGAACAGGCGGGGATCGTCGCCGACCGGGCCGGCATCCCAAACGAGCGCGATTGCATCGAGCGCGAGATCGTCGGGGCCGGGATTGGCGACCGACCACCGGAGTTCGCCGTCGGCCGCAGGATCGACGACGACTTCGAGCCCGCCGATCGACATCGGTCGTCCCGGCGTAACCCGAGTCGCGACCGCAGGTGCCTGCGTGGTTCGGATCTGGACGTGCAGGCCGGGACCGTCGAGCACAACGGCGATCGTACGAGGGGAGAGGCGTACGAGGGAGAGGCGTACGAGGGAGAGGCGTACGAGGGAGAGGCGTACGAGGGAGAGGCGTACGAGG
>DATCCI010000565.1:0-4237 GCA_036511415.1 Acidimicrobiia bacterium | reverse complement strand
CCAACCGGTCTCGAGTTGCGATTGCACGAATGCCATGTCGCCGCGAACGCCCTCGGCATTGCCGTCGTCGATGAACACCTGCGCGAGCGCGGCGACATCGCCGGTCGGGTGCCCGGAGAAGGCGGGAATCTGGGGCGTGGCACCCGTGTGCCGGAAGTACCACGCTGCGAGCTGGTTGGCATTCAGCAGGCTCGGCCCCATCACCGGTGTGTGCGTCGTCGTGTCGGCCGCGGCGTCGCCGGCGGTTGCGACCGAGGCGGCAAGGGGCGCGACGGCGAAGAGGAACGCTACGAGCGCGGCAACGAAATGGAGGCGGCGGGTGTTCATCGCGACATACCGATCGGTCGTCGGACCCGCATCTCGAGCGGGAATGGACCGATGCACCGTAGACCAAAGCGACCGCGCAGATGACGCGGGCGCGTTCTTCCGCCCGATCCTCGGCGGACGGTTCGTCAGGTGGCCGAGGGTCCTGCCCCTCATGGAACACGTTCCACTCGAGGGGCAGGCGGAGGGCCCCGGCTAGCTCAACAGCAGCTCCGCGGCGGCCGTGAGGTCTTCGTCCACCCGGTCCGGACCGTCGACACCGCACACCCAGCCGTTCAGCGACGAGAGCCACACTTGCATCAAGATGCGCGCGATTCGGACCTCTCGCGGGGTCGCCGCCCGGCGTTCGGGTGCATGCATCGCACTCGTGATGATCCCCGTCATGATCTGTGTGACGCGCCGCACGATGTCGGCGTTCTCGGCCTGCGCCGTCCCGAAGGAACGCACCATCGCGGTCGTGACGTCGGGATACTCGCGCAGCGCGCGGTTCGCGCCCCGGAGCACCGAGACGACGCGCGCCACGGCCGTGTCCTCTCGTGGCGGATGCACGTCGAGATACGCGCGCAGGTCGGATTGCTGTTCGGCCATGGCCTCGAGCAGCAACCGCTCCTTCGACGCGAAGTACCGGTAGACGGTGCCGAGCGCCACGTCGGCGGCCGCCGCCACGTCGCGCATCTGCACCGCGTCGAAGCCACCGTCGGCGGCCAACCGGAGCGTCGCATCGAGGACCCGGCGCCGGCGGGCCGCCTGACTGCGGGCCAGGGCCCCCTCGGCCGCAGGTTCGGGTTCGGGTTCGGCGATGACCACGCCCAGAATTGGAACACGTTCTGATTTCGGTGGCAAGCGGCTGATTTTCGCCCGAAGTTCGCCAGGTGGAACGCTCCGGCCATGGAGCTGCTCGAGCTGGCCGACAAATTGTTCACGGGCGAACTGCCGATCGAGGCCCACCACCCGTTCGCATCGAGCGGCGAGATGGCCGAGGTACAGCCCGGCCTCGCGTTCGTCGACGCGTTCGCCAACTCGGCCGCCGTCGACACCGTCGACGGACTCGTGGTCGTCGATACGAGCGGCGTCTTCCACGCGAAGTCGGTGCACGACACGATCCGGTCGTGGTCGAGCCGCCCGCTGCATACCGCCGTGTTCACCCATGGGCACATCGACCACGTGTTCGGCGTCGACATCTACGAGGAGGAGGCGCGGATCAACGGCTGGCCCGCGCCGCGCGTGGTCGCGCACACCGCGATCGCCGAGCGGTTCGCGCGCTACCGGATGACCGCGGGGTACAACGCGGTGATCAACCAGCGCCAGTTCAAGGCGCCGGGCCTGCGCTGGCCGACCGAGTACCGCTTGCCGGACGAGACCTATTCCGACACCCTCTCGCTCCGCGTGGGCGGTGAGACGTTCGAGCTGTACCACGACCGCGGCGAAACCGACGACGCGACCTGGGTGTGGTCGCCGGACCGCAAGGTCGTGTTCGCGGGCGACATGTTCATCTGGGCTTCGCCGAACTGCGGGAATCCCCAGAAGGCCCAACGATACGCACGCGACTGGGCGATCGCGTTCCGCAAGATGGTCGCGCTCGAACCGGAGATACTCCTCCCGGGACACGGGCTGCCGATCGTCGGCGCCGACCGCGTGCGGCGCGCGCTGACCGAGGGCGCGGAGCTCCTCGAGTCACTCGTCGAGCAAACGCTCGCGCTGATGAACGAGGGGGCGCGGCTCGACGACATCGTGCAGACCGTCCGCGCTCCCGAGCATCTCCTCGAACGCCCGTATCTGCATGCGGTGTACGACGAGCCCGAGTTCGTGGTGCGCAACCTCTGGCGTCTGTACGGCGGCTGGTACGACGGCGACCCTTCGCATCTCAAGCCCGCGCCGGCCGGAGTGCTCGCGCGCGAGATCGCCGAGCTCGCGGGCGGCGCGGCGCGTCTCGCAGCCCGCGCCCTCGAGGTCGCGGCTACCGGCGACCTCCGGCTCGCCGGTCATCTGGCCGAGCTGGCCGCGCAGGCCGCGCCCGACGACGTCGGCGTCCACGCCGCCCGGGCCGAGGTTTTCGCGGTGCGCGCAAACGAGGAATCGTCGACGATGTCGAAGGGCATCTTCTCCTGGGCCGAGCACGAATCCCTCGCCAAGGGTGAGGCACCGAGGTGAGGATCGAAGGGGCGAAGATCCTCGTGACCGGCGCGTCGTCGGGCATCGGCGCGGCCCTCGCGCCGATCCTGGCGGAACGCGGTGCGACCGTGGGGATCGTCGCCCGACGCGCCGACCGGCTCGCGGAGGTACTCGAGCGGTGTCGTGCCTTCGCACCGGGGTCGCGCTCGTGGGCCGCCGACCTCGGCGATCTCGAACGCGCCGAGCAGGTCGCGCTCGAGGCATGGGACGAGCTCGGCGGTCTGGACGTGCTGGTGAACAACGCTGCCATCCCCAAGCGCACCCGCGTCACCGACCTCACCGCGCGCGACGTGCAGCACGTGATGGACGTCGACTTCCACTCGCCCGTCCGCATGGGGCTGGTGCTACTGCCGCGCATGCTCGAGCGCGGCCGGGGCCAGATCGTGTTCGTGTCGAGCATGGGCGGTCGCATCCCGATCGCGAACGAAGCCGCGTACAACGCGGCAAAATACGCGATGTGCGGATTCGCGGAGGCGATGGTGCTCGACCTCGCGGGCACCCCGGTCGAGGTGAAGCTCGTGCTTCCCGGCCCGATCGAGACCGAGATCTGGGATCAGCCCGACAACGTTCCGGCGCTCATCGACGTCGACAAGGTTCCCGCCGCCGACTGCGCGGCGGGCATCGCGGACGCCATTGCCGGCGACGGCTTCGAGTACTACATCCCGGCGGTGTTCCCCGGTGGCATCGACGCGAAGGCGATCGCGGTCGGCAAGACCGAGCATTGCGACCAGTACCTGCGCGGCATGGCCGACTTCGCCAGCGAACTTCGGAAACGCGAACTTCGGAAAAGCGAACTTCGGAAGCCGGGCACGCCTTGAACGAGGTCCGTGACAACCGGGATCGTTCCCGCTACGAGCTCCTCGTCGACGGTGAGGTCGCCGGCTTCGTGCAGTACAACATGCGGGGCGGGCGCCTCCTCCTCGTGCACACCGAGGTCGACGAGGCGCGCGCGGGCCACGGTCTCGCCGGCATCCTCGTCTCCGGCGCGCTCGACGATGTGCGCCGCCGCCGCCTCTGCATCGTGCCGGTCTGTCCCTTCGTCGAGCGCTACATCGAACGCCACCCGGAATACGACGATCTCGTCGATCACGAGATGTTCGACGCCCTGAACGCCGAGAAGTGACGGCCGAGAAGTGAACGCCGAGTAGGGGCCGGCGGACGCGATCAGCCGGGGGCGAGCGAATGGCGCTGGAAGAACTCCACGACGAGCCGCGGAACTTCGGGCGGCGGTTCGTGCCCGCCGGCGTAGATGTACGTCTCGAGCTCGATGTTCCCCGGCCCCTTTTCCGATCGGAGATCGCCGTTGACCGTCGCGTCGTTCGGGTCGACTCCGAGCTTGTGCTCGGCCAGCGGGATGCTTCGCTGCTGGTTGGCGTAGGGGACGATCGGGTCGCTCTTACCCATCGACATGAACATCGAACGCACCGGGTCGCCGTCGAGCAGGCGAGCGGTCGGCTGCGACGACATGTTCGCGGTCGCGGCGATCGCGCTACCGCGCTGATTCAACAGCAGGGACACGAAGGCGGAACCGTTGGAGTGACCCATGAGGTATACGTGGTCACCGTCGACCGGAAGGTTCGACCGCAGCGCGCCGAGCATCGCGTCGTAGAACGCGATGTCGCGATTGCCGCTCTCCCCGAGCCTCGTCTGCCAACCCGACTTGACGCCCGCGGGATCGGTGACGCCCTTGTGGCCCACGAGCCCGTCGGGATACACGACGATGGCGTCGGGCCACAACCCC
>DATCCI010000564.1:0-5650 GCA_036511415.1 Acidimicrobiia bacterium | reverse complement strand
GCGCCGAGAGACGATGTCGGCGCTCGGCGGCTGGGAGGAGGAGTACGAGATTGCCAGCGGCGAGGACGTCGACCTCTGCTTCAAGGTGTGGGTGAACGATCTCGACGTCGTCTTCGACGAGCGGGTCCTTGTCGCGCACGTCGGCCACGCGACGGCGTCGCGACTCGACGACTGGCCCCAGCTCTGGGCGGTCAATCGCCGGCGCTTTCTCGCGAAATGGATGGGCCGCACCGATCCCGCGCGGTTGGCGTCGTGCGAACCCGACCGCTTCGTCCGCAACCGCGGCGCGGCGCGTGCCGTCGCGGGTTGGATGGACAAGTACTTCACGATTCGTGATCGCCAGCTCGAGCAGGCTCGTGCCCGTGAGCGCTCGGCCGCGCGCGGCCCGCGTACGCGTTCCCGCCGCGTGATCTCCAGGTCGTTGCGGCGGCTCCGCGGTGTCTTCACCGCCGACCGCGCCGACCCGGGCTCGTGATCAACTCGGCGTCGTCGACCCCGCGATCGCGGCGAGCACCGCCAACGTCTCACGTGCCGTTCGCCTCATCGAGAAATCGCCGCCGGTGTCGAGGGCGGCCGACCGCAAACCGCCGTGGAGAGCGTCGTCGGAGAGCAGGTCGACGATCGCGGCGGCCGCGGCGTCGGGATCATCCGGAGCGACGAGCAGACAATTCTCGTTGTGGCGCGCGTACTCCTGGACGCCACCGACATTGGTGAGGACGGACACGGCTCCGCACGCCATCGCCTCGAGAGCGGGAAGGCCGAAGGCTTGGAACTCCGAGCCGTCGAAGTGCACGCGCGCTCCCGAGTAGAGCCGCGCGAGCTCGTCCCGATCGGTGACGACGCCCGCGCCGCGGTACGGGAAAGGCAGATTCATGTTGCCGATGTTCTCGCCGAAGAAGACGATGTCGGCCGACGGCATGGCCTCGTGAACCTTCGCGAGTGACGCGACGACGAAGTCGAACCCCCGCCGGGGTGTCCGAGGACGCGCCATCGCCAGGACGACCGGACGCAGCGGCCGCTCGACCGTCCGCGGATAGAAGCATCCGGTGTCGACGCCCAGCGGGATCTTGTGCGCGTCGTGGCCGTCCGCGCGAACGAGGTCGCGTAGCCACGCGGAGGTCGCGATCTTGTCGCTGATCAGTCCGTACGTGTCCTTCACCTGCGCCCGGGCAGCGGTGTTCTCCTCCGTGAAGAACCAGGCTTCGTAGTCCTGCAGGAAATACACGGCGCGCTCCGCCCGACCGGCATCGACGAGCGCTCGCACCCACGCAGCCGTGCGCCAGTGCGTCGCGACCAGCACATCGGTCTCGGGCAACTCGCGCATCATCGCTTCGACGCTCGAGAACAGCTTCGTCCGAACCGACAGCCGCCAGCGAAACGACTCACGGCGAACCAACGGTCGCGCGTCCTTCAAGGCAACGACTCTCGCATCGACGCCGAGCGAACCGAGCTCGTTGACGAGTTGCATGACGACGATGGCGCCGCCCGAGAGTCGCAGCTCCGGCAACAGATACGTCACTCGCAGGGAGCCGGCGACGGCGGGCGCCGCGGGCACGGGCTGCTCGGCCGCGAGCCGTGCACGCGCCTCGGCGACAGTGCGTTGGCGCGAGATGATCGCGCCCGGAGCCCGAAACGACGCCTCCTTGCGCAGTGCCCTTCGACCGATCCGAACGATGCGCGTGCCGAGTCGGAACCGCAATGACCGAACCATCGCGTATCCGTCGTACTGGGCCTGCTCCAAGAGTTCGAAGAGGGCGAATTCCCGGGCGATGCGAGCGAGCCGTTCCTCGTGCGCGGATCGCAGGGCGTCCAAGAGGGCACGACGGCCGCGCAGCCACACGTCGTGTCGTCGTGTCGTCGCCGCCGGCAGGAACGCCCCGCCACCTCGGCCGGGTGCACACCACAGCGCGGTCGGGTCGTCATCGAGCCGGGCCGCCACATCGGTGAGCGCGAGCCGCACGCCCTCCTTGGCGCTCTCCGCCGCCGGGAGCTGCGAGGCGTACAAGGGACCGCCCTCGAAGAGGAGCGCCGGCGTCCAACCCATGCGTTGCTCGCTTCGGGAGACAAGGGCGGCTGCGAGCGAGCGGATCGAGTGCCAGGTCGGGTAGCCACGTATCCACACGACCTCCGGATCGTCGCCGTGCTCGAGGGCGTCGGCGAAATCGGCCGGTCCGCACGTCGTCACGATCGCCGTCGGGTCGACGGGAAGCGGCTCGTGCGGGTCGGGCGACTGATCGACCCAACAGACCAGGATCGACGCCGGCCGCAGCAAGTCGAGGAGAGGATCGACGATCGTTCGCCGGCCGAGATCACCGAGGTCGGCCGGACCGAGTTGCATCGCGACGACCGCCGCCTCCGGCTCCAAGCCGCTCCCCTTCGATGGTTCTGGTCGATGGTTCTGGTCGATGGTGCCGGCGAGACGCGCAGGCGCAACGCGACTGGTGACGCATCGCCGTGGGCTCGCAACGATATCGAAGTGGATGTGACGTCGCCGAGGATCTCGGCGTCCGGCGCGCCGCGACGCGCGACTCGCGTCGGGGATGCGGCGCCCGACGGTCAGCGGGCGCCGGTCGTCTTGGAGGTCTTCGTCGTTCCACGCGCCGACCGCAAGAGTCGGCGAGCCCCGCTCCGGGCAACCGCTGCACCTCCCTGCACCACGCCCTCGCGCCGAACGAGCGCACGCGCGCGGCGCAGTCCGCCGGTGGCCTTGCCGCCGCCGGCGTTGCCGGTGCCGACGCGCAACTCCTCGCCCTCGGGAAAGCGCAGCCTCTCCTCGTCGGTCACGGGATGCGGGAGCGGAAGCCCGCGAATCGGGAGCCGGCGGCCGGCGACGATGATGAACGCGGGACCCGATGCCGCCTCGAGCACCTCGACGGGTGGCCCTTCGGTGAAGCGGTCGATCTCGGCGTCTCGCATCACCCGCGCCGGCCCGATCACGCGCTCGAGCGCGACGAAGAGCATGCCCGCCTTGACGTGGCGGCGAAGGGGGCCCTCGACGAGGAACGCGCCACGCTTCGGACTGCGGGCGAGGAACGGATCGGACGCACCGGCGAGCAACTGGAGTTGTTCGATCCACTCGCTGCCAGAGGACGCGCGGCGTATCGAGAGCCGCGACATCCGGGCACCCCCGTCGTCGGCGCCCGCGAGGATGTCGTCGCGCGCCCGTCCGGGATCGACGACGCGCGGCACTCCGCTCTCCAGCTGCGCGTGCAGCTGCCGGTTCACGGCGCTCAGCGCGCGCAGATGGCGTCGGAGACGCTCGGTCTCGTCCTCCGGGGATGTTGTCGCGCTCATGCCGTCTCCACTCGTGCGAGGGTCGAATCATCCAGGGCCGGCGACGTCTCGGCGTGATCGCGCGCCCGGTCGCCGCGATAGAGCGCCGCGTACCGATACACGGTGTCGGCGACGCTCTCGAGCTTCACCTCGAACACCTGGCGGCTGGTGCGCATGACCTCGTCGCGAGCACCGTCGAGACGCTCGATCACCGCCCGGATCCCCGAGGGGTCCATCGGGTCGATCGTCCAGCCCACGCCGTAGGCCCGAATCCGCTCGCCGAGCGCGCCGTATCGGGCGCCGATCACCGGCAGCCCCGAGGCGAGCGCCTCCGACATCACGATGCCGAAGGTTTCCGCATAGGCGCCGGGAAGGAGCACGATCTGTATCCCGGCCCGGTGCAGCAGCTCGGGAAGGAACTCGTTGTCATACGCGCCGTGCGCGTACAACTCGGGCGAGGCGGCCTGCTTGAGATCCCCGAAGTGATGGATCTCGACCGTCGAGTCGCGGAAGGCCTCCGCGAGCTCGTTCACGACGTCGAGACCTTTCTTCGCCCAACCGAGCCCGACGAACGCGAGGCGGAGCGGCTCGTCGTAGATCAGGGCGCGATCGGGCTCCGACGCGCGCCGCCCGAGGCGGATCACCGAGCCGTGCTCGATGATCTCCATGCGCGACGCGGCGGGCTCGTACACGCGCATGAAATAGTCCGCGACGCTCTGGCTCGCGAAGATCCAATGATCAACGGAGTCGATCCGCGCGGTCGCGGTGGAACGGAAATCGTTCAGGTACGTGCGCGAGAGGTTCCGGATCATCGGTGATCCGGGCATCGGAGCCTCCGCGATCGTCTCGAGACACCGGTCGCAAGCCGAGAGGTCTTCCGGAATGCCGCACGGTTCCAACTTGCGGTAGAGCAGGGAGAAGTTGGGACACGCGAGGAACAAGTCGTGCACGGAGCACAAGACCGGGCCCTCGAAGCCGGCGAGCACGTCGAGCGGCGCGAGTGAGTGGCCGATGAGATTGTGGATGTGAACCGCGTCGAAGTGGAACAAATCGAGCGCCATCTGCAGCGCGGCACCGGCGAGCTCGTCGTCGACGCGCGTGACATGGCGAGGTCCGCCGGGCAACAGGAAGTGCTGAATGACCGCCGGGCCGTCGGCGTGGGCCCAGTACGTCTGAAGCGCGAAGCCGGACTGCACGGGAAAGAACACGGAGAAGTCGAACTCGTCGCCGAGCGCGTGCATCAGCGCGTCGAGGAACTTCTCCGTGCCTCCGGTGTCGCCGGGCGCGCTGTGCATGATGTGCAGCACGTGGGGCCGCTCCGGATCGCGTTCGTGCAGCGCGAGCTCCATTGCGGCGAACGACACTCGGGAGGGGTCCTGCGCGCGTTCTCTCGTGTTCGTGGGCCGGAAGTACGGGTAGCGCTCGTCGAGGAGACGCGAACCACGAGCGAGCCCTTCACTCTGCTCGTCACCGAAGGAGCCCCCACCGCGGTGATACACGAACGTCGAGTCGTCGACGAGATGACGCAGCCCGACACGCGTCGCCCGCAGACAGAAGTCGACCTCCTCGCCGTAACCGCGACCGAAGGTCTCCTCGTCGAGGAGACCGCACGCATCGAGGGCGTGGCGGGTCGTGTACATGCAGAACCCGACTCCGGTGATGACTTCCGGCAACAGGCGCAACGAACTGGCCGTCACGAACTTCGCGCACTCGTCGATCTGCGGATTCGGACCGGCGAGTGCGAACGCGTCGATGACGCTCTGCGGCAACGTGCAGATCGATCCGTGACTCGTGACCGGTGTCACGGTCGCGACGTCGGGAACGGCGGAGGCCGCGGACGCCAGCTGGTCGAGCCAGCCGTTGGTAACCGCGGTGTCGGCATTCAGGATCACGACGTCGCCCGCCGCGCGCCGGAGGCCCCGGTTGACCGTGCCGACGAATCCGAGGTTCTCGGGGTTCCGTAGCAGGGTCACCGGGAACGGAAGATCCCGGTTCGTGAACTCCTCGAGTCGAGTCCGCACGGCCGGCTCCGGCGAGGCGTCGTCGATCAATACCAGTTCGAAGGCGCGCTCGGTCCGGGGCGCGTGCACCACGATGCTCTCGAGGCAGCGCGCGAGGTCGTAGACCCCGCGGTACACGGGCACGATGATCGTGACCGGCGCCGCGCTCACGATTCTCCCTGGTAACGCGCCCAACCGAGCAACCGGTTCACGCTCGTCCGGCATGCGGGCGAACCGTGCACCGTGTGCGACCATCGGCGCGCCTCGTGCGCGCCGACGGCGCGCTTGCGGTCGTCGCCGAGCAATCGGGAGAGCGCCGCGGCCCACCCCTCGGGTTCCTCGTAGCGGGACACCACGAAGTTGTTCGCGGCGGCGCC
>DATCCI010000563.1:0-2085 GCA_036511415.1 Acidimicrobiia bacterium | reverse complement strand
ACGTTCGAGGGCGAGCACTTCCAGGTGCACGACGCCACGCTCCGACCCCGGCCGGTCCAACACCCGCGTCCGCCGCTGTGGATCGGCGCGTCGGGCGAGAAGCGCATGATGCCGATCGCGGCGCGCTACGCCGACGTGTGGCACACGTGGGGCACGCCCGAGTCGCTGACGGCGAAGTCGCAGCGGCTGAGCGCGCACGCCGAGGCCGCGGGACGGGACCCGGCGGAGATCACGCGGGCGTCGTCGTTGTCGCTCGAGGACGACCTCGACACGATCGCGACCAACGTCGACGCGTGGGGGAAGGCCGGCATCGAGTACCTCGTGTGCGGCTGGCCCGCGGGCGGCCGCGAGATCGTCGAGGCGTTCTCGGGACGATTCCTGGCGACCTGAAACCTCGGCAGCCTGCGAACGCCGGCCACGCGCCCTCAGGTTCGGTCGAGCTCGAGCATGTTGATGGCGTTGCCGCGCAGGACCTTGTAGGCGACCTTCTCGTCGAAATCGGCGAGCATCTTCTCCGCGTACTCCTTCGACGTCGGCCACGTCGTGTCGGTGTGCGGGTAGTCGGTCTCGAAGCAGATGTTGTCCTCACCGACCTCGGCGAGCGAGTGGAGGCCGTGGTAGTCGGCGGTGAAGCAGCCGAAGATGCGGCCGTAGTAGTACGTCGACGGAGGCTCGGGTATGCGCTCCTTCGAGTGCTGCCAACTGTCATGCTGCTCCCAGACCGTGTCGGCCCGTTCGAGTGCGTACGGGATCCAGCCGATCTGGCCCTCGGAGTAGGCGAGCTTCAGCTTCGGGTACTCGATGAGCTTGGCCGAGAACAGCCAGTCGGCGAGTGACGCCATGGAGTTGTTGAACGCGAGCGTGCCGCCGACCCCGCCCGGCGCATCGGGCGACGCGGCCGGGTTCGTCGACGACGACCCGATGTGCATGCACAACGTCACGCCGGTTTCGTTGCACGCCTCGAAGACCGGGTCCCACGATCCGCTGTGGATCGTCGGCAGCTTCAGGTGGTGGGGGAGCTCGCTGAAACAGAACGCGCGCACACCTCGCGCCGCGTTGCGGCGGATCTCGGCGGCCGCGAGCTGCACGTCCCAGAGCGGCATGATGCAGAGGGGAATGTTCATCCCGTTCGACGGGCCGCACCACTCTTCGACCATCCAGTCGTTGTACGCCTTCACGCACGCGAGCCCGAGATCGTGGTCGTCGGCTTCGAGGAACGTCTGGCCGCAAAAGCGCGGGAACGTCGGGAAGGGGAGAGAACCGTCGACCCAGTTCCGCTCGAAATCCTTGATTCGCTCGTCGCGTTCGTAGCACCCCGGGCGCATCTCGTCGTAGGTCAGGGCTTCCATCACCATCTTCGTGCGGTCGAACTTCGAGAGGTCGCCGCCGGGGGTCGCCTCGAGCGGAATCGCGACGAACCGCTTGTGCACGTAGATGAGCCGGTCCTCGAAGTACCACGCGTCGCCCCACAAGCCGTCGGGGTCTTCCGTATTGACGTACTTCGCGCCCGGCTTGTGCGAGAAGGCGCCCCAACGCTTGCGTTCGATGCGCGGCCCCTTCTCGCGGTACTTCTGCGGCAACCAGGTCTGCCACACGTGCGCGGGCTCGACGACGTGGTCGTCGACGCTGATGATCTTCGGCAGCTCCATCGAAAACGCTCCCTCGGTCGGCCTCCGCGGTGTGTTCCCTGACGTTAGCGTCAGGTCGCCGGAACGCCCAGCGCAGCTCGTCGGGGGACCACGTCGGCGGCCCGGCATTCGGGCGACGGAGCGCGCGTAGGCTGGCCGGTCGTGGATCTCGACCTCCCCGCCGATCGTACCGGCGTGCTGCCCTGTCAGTACCTCGAGCGCGCGATCGCGGCGCGCGTGGTCGATGCCGGCCGCTTCACGATTCCGGAGGAGAACGTGCAGCCGGCGAGCCTCGATCTGCGCCTCGGCGAGGTCGCGTACCGGATCCGCTGCAGCTTCCTGCCCGGTCGCCAGTCCGTCGAACGGCGGGTCAAGGACTATGTCATCGACGAGCTCGACTTGCGCAAGGACGGTGTCGTCCTCGAGACGAAGCGGCCGTACCTCATCCCGTTGAAGG
>DATCCI010000562.1:0-2241 GCA_036511415.1 Acidimicrobiia bacterium | reverse complement strand
GCAAGCTCGCACCCTGAGCCGGCTGGAGCCAGCTCAGCCGGTGCGCCGGGCCACGACCAGCAGGGTGTTCTGCGCCAGGTGGCGCGGTAGCAGCGTCCGGACCGTTCCTGCGATGATCGCGCGCACGCGTCCGGGCGTACGGTGCCCGACGTACGAGGTCTCGACCACGGCGAAGCCGTGCCGGCGCAGGAGCTGCGACAGGGTGACCTCGTCGTACCAGCACGTATGACCCTTGTTGACCCGAGGTCGTCCGCCGACCCTGTAGACGAAACTCGAGATCGCGAAGGTATTCGGAGTCGTGAGCACCAACAGACCGCCATCCCGCAGGTGGTCGCGCGCCGTATCGAGGAAGGCGCCGGCGTTGGACAGATGCTCGATCACCTCTCCGGCCCAGACGACGTCGAACGTCCGGCCCAGATCCATCGTCTCCGCGTCGCCGACGACGACCGTGAAGCCGCGCGCGCTCGCTCGCGCCGCGAGCTTCCGGTCGAGCTCGACGCCCACGACCTCGGAGGCGACGGACGCGACCAGCGCGTGCATCCAGTCGGGCCGGTCGACACCCGACCCGGCGCCCACGTCGAGCACACTCCGGCCCGCGAAGTGATGAGCCAACCGAGCAAAGCGGTCCGCGTGCGACCCCGACTTCCAGTCTTTCGGCTGCAACGGGTGCTTCCCGGTCACCCCTCCAAGCGTACGGTACGTCCGCGCCGGGCCGGGCCGGGCGTCGCGGCGGCGCTCATCACCCTCATCGCCGCGACCGGATGTTCGGGAAGCGTGGGTTCCGACGCGCCGACGCCGACCTCGGCGCCATGCAAGCCGAGCGCGACGGCACCCGGGCCACCCGACCGGACGTTCGTGCCCGTCGACGGCTCCGCGGACCGGAACGTCGGGCTCCCGCCCAACCTCTCGCTCCCCGTGATCGTGCACGCGCACCGTGACGGGCCGGGCAGCTTCATCGTGCGCGGTGTCGACGCGGCCGGGAACGAGACGCAGGTCCTCGCGACCGCGCTCGGGACATACGACGGCACGTTCGCCGTCGGGTTCGTCGACGCCTGCGCCATCCCGACCGTCGGGCTGCGCGTCGAGACCACCGGTCGCTGGCATCTCGACATCGCCGACGCACGGCTCGCGCCGGAATATCACGACCTCACCGGCGTCGCCGGCAAGGGAGACTCGGTCCTCTCCTATGTCGGGAAGGCGACGAAGACGCGGCTGACGTTCACGGCGGCTCACGGCCGTTTCGACGTGACCACCTACGGCGCCGACGGTCCGAAGTTGCTGGCGCGCTCCAACGGCGCGTACCACGCAACGGTGTTACTCCCGAGCGGACCCATCTTCATCGCGGTGACCGCGAGCGGAGCGTGGACGATGGGACCGGCGTAGTCGGCGCCGGCGTAAGAATGTGACCGTGACGTTCGCAACGGGTGTCGTCGTCGGAATCATCGCGGCCGCCTTCGTCGGGTTCCTCGTTTTCAAGGCACGCGTGATCGCGGGGACCGCGAGCGTGCGCCTCCCCGACCTCCGGACCGCGATCGCCGTCGTCGCGCTGGTGGTCGCGATCGTCGCTCTGGTTCGAAGCGGACACACGGATCCGGGATCGACGAGCTCCGCGAGCGGTCCGACGTCGACCTCACCCGAGCCGCCGACCCCAACGGTGAGCTCGAGCTCGACGACGTCGTCGAGCGTGCTCTCGACGGTCATCGTCCCGAGGTTGGTCGGCCTCTCCCAGACCGCGGCCGTGGCCGAACTGCAGAACGCGGGGTTGAAGTCGAAAATCGAGTCGTTGCCCTTGAGCAATGGCACGCCGCCGGGCTTCGTCGTGACGCAGACGCCCGTCGCCTTCTCGACCACGACCTCGGGAGCGAGCGTCGTGCTCGGCGTGAGCGGCTAGGCGTGACCGCGTGCCTCGATCACGCATGCAGGTCGATCACACCGGCACGCGTTGACGACGGCGCGCGCTCGCAACGAGGAATCGGACGCCTTGGGCGACGAGAAGCGCCAGGAGCGGCACGATCGGAGTTCGGAAGCGAGCGCCGGCCTCCGCTCCCGCAGAGACCACGATGACGTACGCGATGAGTGAGATCACGAACAACCAGAACATCCGCAAACGCGAGCGGAGGCCGACCACGGCACCGAGGATCGCGAGCGCCCACACGAGAATGTTCCAAGCGGACAACACGACGATGAGCGCGACGGACGAACGGACGTGCAAGAACCTGCGCACGGTGTCGGTACCCGGTC
>DATCCI010000561.1:0-4082 GCA_036511415.1 Acidimicrobiia bacterium | reverse complement strand
CGGCGATGGCGAGCAGCTCACGTTCGTCGGCCCAGGTGCCGGGGACGGGGCGGCCGTCGGGGACGCGATGCAAAAGGGTGCGCGATGTCGAAAAGCCGAGTGCGCCCGCGCCCATCGCCTCGTCGACCAGCACGCACATCGCGGCGATGTCGTCGTCGGTCGCCGGAGTCTCGTCGAGGCTCCGTTCGCCCATCGCGTAGTGGCGCACGGCGCAGTGCCCGACCATTCCTCCGACGTTGACGCCCTTCGGCAGCGCGTCGATCGCCGCGAGGTACTCGCCGTAGGACTCCCAGTCCCAGGAGAGCCCTTCCAAAATGGTGTCGGCCGGGATGTCCTCGACCGATTCCATGAGCTCCGCGAGCCAGCGTTCCTGCCCCTTGCGCACGGGCGCGAAGGTGACACCACAGTTGCCGAGCACGACCGATGTCACCCCGTGCCAGCACGAGGAGGTGGCGTCGGGATCCCAAGAGACCTGCGCGTCGAGGTGGGTGTGCACGTCGACGAAGCCCGGAGTGACGTAGGTGCCGCGCGCGTCGATCTCGTTGCGGCCGCGGTCGGTCACGGTGCCGACCGCGGTGATCCGGTCGCCGTCGATTGCGACGTCGGCGGCCACAGGCGGGGAGCCGGTGCCGTCGACCACCGTCCCGGCGCGGATCACGAGGTCATGCATGGGACGAGGATAAGCGTCTCGCCGGTAGCCTTGCGGGGTGGTGCCGCTCCTTCCCGACACGGTTGCCGAGGTCTCCAAGGGTCTTGCCGACCATGCGTACCTGGCCGACGAGGGGCTCACGACCTCGATTTTCCTCGCGCTCAGGCTGCAGCGGCCGCTCCTGCTCGAGGGAGAAGCCGGCGTCGGTAAGACCGAGGTCGCCAAGGTGCTCGCGCGCTGGACCGGGGGAGAGCTCCTGCGGCTCCAGTGCTACGAGGGCATCGACGCGTCGCAGGCCGTGTACGAGTGGGACTACGCACGGCAACTCCTGCACCTGCGCGCGGTCGAGGCGAGCCACGAACGCGTCGACGAGGACGAGCTGTATTCCGAGCGCTTCCTCGTGAAGCGCCCGCTGCTGCAGGCCCTCGCGCACGACGGCGCGGTGCCGCCGGTGCTGTTGATCGACGAGATCGATCGGGCCGACGACGAGTTCGAGGCGTTCCTGCTCGAGATCCTCTCGGACTGGTCCATCTCCGTTCCCGAGCTCGGCGTCGTGCGTGCCGACGTCCCGCCGGTCGTTGTGCTGACGTCGAACCGCACCCGCGACGTGCACGACGCGTTGAAGCGACGTTGCCTCTATCACTGGATTGCCCATCCCGACTTCGAGCGCGAGCTCGCGATCGTGCGCCTGCGGGCGCCGCTCGTCCCCGAGCTCTTGGCGCGCGACGTCGCGGCCGCGGCGGAGGCGCTGCGCGGGCTCGAGCTGTACAAGCCGCCGGGAGTGGCGGAGACGATCGACTGGGCCGAGGCGTTGTCGATGCTGGGTCGAGCGCGCCTCGACGAGACGGCGGTCGACGCGACTCTCGGAACGATCCTCAAGTACCGGGAGGATCAAGAGCGCGTGAGGGCGCACGGTCTCGCGGAGCTGGTTCGAGCGGCAGTGGCGCGCGGTGCCTGAGGCGGAGCCGGCGCCGGAACCGGAGCGGATGGCCGTCGCGTTCGCGCGCGTGCTCCGCGGTACGGGTGTCGAGGTGCCGGTCGGCGCCACCGTGACCTTCGCCCGTGCCCTCGGATGTGTTGGTCTGGTGGGGCGCCCCGGCGTGTATTGGGCCGCCCGGTCGACGATGGTCAATCGCCCCGAGGACATCGCGGTGTTCGACCGCGCGTTTGCGGTCTTCTGGGACCTGCGAACGGCGACCTCATCCGACGAAGAGATCCCGTTGCCTCCCGAAGAAGTCGTCATCGCGCTCGACCTGCCCGGCGCCGATGATCCCGTAGGAGACGACGGTGCCGATCTCGACGCGCCGGTCGTCACGCTGCGGTGGAGCCCGAGGGAGATCCTCCGTCACCGCGACTTCGCGCTGTACACGCCCGCAGAGTTCGTCGAGGCGCGTCGGCTCATGAGCGATCTGCGCCTGGTCGGCGCGGCGCGGCCCTCGCGACGGCACAAACGATCGCGGGCTCGCCACGGCGCCCCCGATCTACGCCGCACCGTACGGCGTTCGATGCGGGCGGGGGGTGAGCCGGTCGAGCGCGCCTTTCTCTCTTCGGGAGAGCGGACCCGCAGGCTCGTCCTGCTGCTCGACGTGAGCGGCTCGATGGAGCCCTATGCGCGCGCGTTCGTCCGGTTCCTGCACGCGGCCGTCGTCAGCCGCTCGCGCGTCGAGGCGTTCGCATTGGGAACGCGCCTCACCCGGGTCACGCGCGAGCTCGCATCGCGCGATCCCGACGCGGCGGTGCATGCCGCCGCGCGCCGGGTTGCCGACTGGTCGGGCGGGACCCGCCTCGGCGAAGGTGTGCGCCGGTTCAACGACGAATGGGGGATCCGCGGTCTCGCCCGTGGGGCCGTGGTCGTCATCTTCTCCGACGGCTGGGATCGGGGCGACCCAGAGGTGCTCGCCGAGCAGATGGCGCGCCTCGAACGGGTCGCGTACCGGATCGTCTGGGTGAATCCGCTGAAGGCCAGCCCGGGCTACGCGCCGCTGGCGCAGGGAATGGCGGCTGCGTTGCCGTACGTTGACGAGTTCGTCGAGGGTCATTCGCTCGCCGCGCTGGAGCAGCTCGCGCAGGTGATCTCACGATGAGAGACAAGGTGAGCAGACAGGTATGAAGGAAGTTCTGGACGACATCGAGCGGTGGCGCGGCGCCGGCCGCCGTGTCGCGATCGCGCGGGTCGTGGGGACCGAGGGATCGAGCCCGCGCGATCCGGGGGCGACGATGGCGGTGAACGACCTGGGCGAGGTCGCGGGCTCGGTTTCCGGTGGTTGCGTCGAGGGCGCGGTGGTGCAAGAAGCACTCGCGATCCTCTCCGGCGACAAGGAACGCGGCATCGTCACGTTCGGCTTCTCCGACGACGAGGCGTTCGCGGTCGGCCTCACCTGTGGCGGCACGATCCACCTGTTCGTGGAGCCGTTGGATTGGTGAGCCGGTACGAAGAGTTGCGTGACGCGCTGCGAGCCGGAGAGCCCGTCGCGCTCGCGACGGTGATCGAGGGTCCGAACCTCGGCTCGAAGCTGCTCGTCAGGCCGGACGGCCGGGCCTCGGGATCGCTCGGCGACGCGAATCTCGATCGGGTGGCGGCGCGTGACGCGCGGGGTGAGCTCGAGGCCGGTCTCACCTCCACCCGGCACTACGGCGTACACGGGGAGGCCCGCGAGCGCGAAGTGAGCGTGTTCATCGAGTCGTTCGCGCTCCCGCCCCGGATGATCATCTTCGGCGCCGTCGACTTCACGGCCGCGCTCGCAAAGGTCGCGAAGGTGCTGGGCTATCGCGTGACGGTGTGCGACGCGCGCGCGGTCTTCGCGACGGTATTGCGTTTCCCGATGGCCGACGAGGTGGTCAACGACTGGCCCGATCGATACCTGGCGAAGGTCGGTGACGAGCTCGGACCGCGCGACGCGATCTGCGTGCTCACGCACGATCACAAGTTCGACGTGCCGGCCATCGCGGCCGCGGTCGGGACCGGCGTCGGCTACCTCGGCGCAATGGGGTCGCGGCGCACGCACGAGCAGCGCACGGAGCGCTTGCGCGACGCGGGGCTGACCGAGGAAGAGATCGCGCGCGTGATGTCGCCCGTCGGGCTCGATATCGGCGCGCGGACGCCCGAGGAGACGGCAGTCGCGATCTGCGCCGAGGTGATCGGCCTGCGCACCGGGCGCCGCGCCCAGTCGCTGCGCGACACTTCAGGACCGATTCACTGACCCGTTCGGCGGGGGAGGAGGAGGTCGCACGTGGATCTCGGATTGACCGGCCGGCGCGCCGCGGTCGCGGCCGCATCCCGCGGACTCGGACTCGGGGTCGCGCAGGCGCTCGCCGAGGAAGGGGTGCGGGTCGCGATCTGCGGCCGCAGCCGCGAGACGATCGACGCCGCCGCGGCGGGGATCGGTCGCGACGCGGTCCCGATCGTCGCCGACGTCTCGCAGGTCGACGGCGC
>DATCCI010000560.1:0-6735 GCA_036511415.1 Acidimicrobiia bacterium | reverse complement strand
CGGGCTTCGGTCGCGAGGTGAAGCGCCGCATCATGCTCGGCACGTACGCGTTGTCGGCCGGCTACTACGACGCGTACTACGGCCAGGCCCAGAGGGTCCGAACCCTCATCCTGCGCGATTTCGAGCGCGTGTACGAGCGGTTCGACGTGCTGCTCGCGGCGACCTCGCCGACGGTCGCGTTCGAGCTGGGCGCGAAGACCGCCGATCCGCTCGCGATGTACTTGTGCGACGTATGCACCGTCCCGGTGAACCTCACCGGGCACGCCGCGATGTCGGTACCGTCCGGCACGGGTGACGCGGGCCTGCCGGTCGGCGTGCAAGTGCTGGCGCCCGCGCTCGGCGAGCCGACGATGTTCCGCGTCGCGCGCGCTATCGAGCAGGCGGCCGGCAGAACGCAGTCGTGATCTTGTTGAAAGTCTCTGCCGCTTCCCACTGCAGGAAGTGACCGGCGTTCGGCACGATGAGTGGTCCGGTGCAATCGATGCACGCGGCGGCGGCCTTCCACGGGAACGACGGCAGCACCACGTGATCTTCCGGCCCGTACAGGACGAGCGTCGGCACCGGCGTGCGTTCGAACAGGCGAGGTACGTCCTCCATCGGCCGCCGACCCGTCGTCTGCTCGTACACGCACCAGCTCGCGCGGAGCTTGGCCGCGTCGGCATACGGCTCGGTATGGAAGGCGATCTCTTCGGGAGTGAACGCGTTCGGCGTTCCCCAGAGCCGATGGCCGTACATCCCGGCGACGTATCGCTGTCGTCGTGCCGGCGTGTCGAGCTCTGCGAGCAGAGCTTCCGGGTCGTTCGCCTGGCGAACGAAGTAGTCGCTCTGGGCGCGCCGTTCGCGCACGTCGTCGGGCGCGAGCCCCGCCGCCTCGTAGACGTCGTGCAACGGCGGGGGCACCGTGTTGAAGAGCACCTGGTGCGTCGCGAAGCCCGGAAAACGCAATCCGAGGTCGTAGAGCACGACACCGCCGACATCGCCGCCCGCGACCGCGCACTGGGGGTGGCCGAGGAGGTCGTGCACGAGCGTGTAGCAGTCGATGGAGTACGCCGCGATGTCGTAGAAGTCGTCGGGCGCCAGGCTCGAGTCGCCGTGACCGCGGAAGTCGGGCGCGACCACTTCGAAGCCCGCCGCCGCCAAGGCCGCGATGTTGCGCCACCAGATGCGCTTCGTCTCCGGATAGCCGTGGAGGAGCAGCAGCGGACTACCGCCCACGCCCTCGCGCACGTACGCGATGGTCACGCCGTTGCGCACCTCGGACCGATGTACGACGAAATCATTCGAGTCGGGTGTGGTCGTCACGTTGCGTAGTCTGGCAGCTGTGACGCAGACGACCACGAGTTACGAGACGGTGATCGGCTTGGAGGTGCACTGCGAGCTCGCGACCGCGAGCAAGATGTTCTGCGGCTGCCCGAACGAGTTCGGCGACGAGCCCAATACGAACGTGTGCCCGGTCTGTCTGGGGCTGCCCGGCTCGCTGCCGGTGCTCAACGCGAATGCCGTCGAGTACGCGCTGCGTGTCGCCGAGGCGCTGCACTTGCGGGTACCGGAACGCTCGGTGTTCGCGCGCAAGAACTACTTCTATCCCGACATGCCGAAGAACTACCAGACGTCACAGTACGACGAGCCGATCACGGTCGACGGCTGGCTCGACGTCGACGGCGTGCGCGTCGGCATCACCCGGGCGCACCTCGAGGAGGACACCGGAAAGTCGCAGCACGTGGGTGTCGGAGGTCGTATACACGACGCCGACTTCTCGCTGGTCGACTACAACCGCGCCGGCGTGCCGTTGCTCGAGATCGTGTCGGAACCCGACATCCGCTCGGCCGAACAGGCGAAGCGCTATGTCGAGGAGTTGCGCGCGACGCTGCTCGCGGTCGGCGTGTCCGATGTCAAGATGGAAGAAGGATCGCTGCGGATCGACGCCAACGTGTCGGTGCGACCCCCCGGGTCGTCGGCGTTCGGGACGCGCGCCGAGATCAAGAACCTGAACTCGTTGCGGTCGCTGTTGCGGGCGATCGAGTACGAGGCCGACCGGCAGTGGACGCTGACGCAGGCCGACGAGAAGGTCGTGCAGGAGACGCGCCACTGGGACGAGGAGAGCGGCGGGCGGACGATCTCGGGTCGTTCCAAGGAGGAGGCGCACGACTACCGGTATTTCCCCGAGCCCGATCTCGTCCCGGTCGAGCCGACGCAGGAGATGCGCGATCGCGTGCGGGCGTCGATGCCGGAGCTGCCGGCCGCGCAACGGGCGCGGTACGTCGAGCAGTGGGGGATCGGCGCGGAGGACGCGCGGATCCTGGTGGAAGTGCCGGGCCTGGCCGACTACGCGGAGCGCGCGGTCGCGGCCTTGGGCGATCGCGGCGGCTCGGCGAAGGACGTCGTCAACTGGGCGCGTCAGGAGGTACTGGCGTACGTCAACGAGACGGGACTCTCACCCGCGGTCCTCACCCCGGAGATGCTCGCCGAGCTCGTCGGCCTGACCGCGGCCGGAACGATCTCGCGCCAGCAGGCCAAGGACGTGCTCGCCGAGTCGTTGCGCGACGAGAAGTGGCCGCGCACGATCGTCGAGGAACGGGGCCTCGCGCAGGTCAGCGACGAAGCCGCGATCGGCGACGTCGTCGACCGCGTGCTCGCCGCGAATGCGGGCGTCGCGCAGGAGTACCGCGCCGGCGACGAGGGTGCCAAGAAGAAGAAGTGGGGATTCCTGATGGGTCAGGTCATGCGCGAGCTGAAGGGCCGGGGAAACGCGCAGGTGATCAACCGGATCCTGGAACAGCGCCTCGCCGGCGCTTGAACCACCGGATCAGTTGCGCCGGTACTCGTCGGGCGGGCCGTCGCCGGTCGTCGGGAGTTGCGGGCCGGTCGCCGTCGAGGCCACGATCCCGCGCAGGTACGCGGCGCTGATGCCGAGCGCCGCGCTCAACGACTCGAGGACCTGCATCTCAGGCGGGCTGAGCGGCCCGTCGGCGAGCCCGATGCGCGCAACCTGCTCGACGAACGTCTCTTTTCCCTGTGCGTTCAATCCTTGGGCCAACGGCGTGAGGTAGTCGCCGAGCTGTGACGCGTCGAGCGCGGCGAGATCGTGGTTCAGCCAGGTCTCGTCGTAGTTCTCGGCTCCGGTCTTGCGGGCCGCGTCGATCGCCGCGGCCCGTGCCGCGCCGTTGCCCGGGTCGCCGGCTGCGAGCATCGACATCGACGCGACTCGCATGGCGCCGCGCAGATTCTCACCGAACTTTGCCGACGTGGGCGTGTTCAGGACCTCGGGGCGGAAGCACGTGCCGCACGTCGAGCACTTCACCTGCTCGCCGAGCGCCTTTCCGACCGGGAACAACGGGATGAAGAACAGCGTGAACCAGCGCCGCACCTGTTGCAACACGTAGGTGCGGTCGGCACCGCAACTCGCGCAGAAGAACTCGCCGGTCGACAAGGCCTTCGCGCGAGCTCTGAACCCGAAGATGAGAAGCATGGAGAAAACGGTACTACGCGACTCTGGTGAGGCAGACGCGAGAGACTGTCGGCGTGAGCGGCAACGACCGGGTGGTGCGGGAGTTTGCCAGTGAGCTTGCTGATGCGCTCGCGGGCGTCGCGGCAGACGGTCTCGTCGGCGTGTATCTGCACGGCTCGGCGGTACTGGGCGAC
Organism: Acidimicrobiia bacterium; assembly: GCA_036511415.1. Lineage (GTDB taxonomy): Bacteria > Actinomycetota > Acidimicrobiia > IMCC26256 > PALSA-610 > PALSA-610. The sequence continues at coordinate 3,093 of DATCCI010000560.1, read as the reverse complement.
TGGAACGCGCCGGCGAGCGACGTCGACGTGTTGGTCGTCGTCGAGGACGAAGTGGCATCGAGCACGGCTGAGCGGCTCGTCGCAGTCCTGAGCAGCGATCGTGCCCGGCGATTTGAATGTCCGGGTACCGGCCTCGAGGCTTCGGTGGTGGCGGCCGGCGCGGCATCCAAACCGGTCGCACCCTGGCCGTACGTCGTCCACGTGACCACGAATCCCCGAAAGGTCGCGTGGGGAATGCCCGGACGCGGCGACGCCGACCTGATCCTTCACTACGCGGTTGCGCGCGAGTACGGATGCGCGGCGTACGGACCGGCCCCCCGAACGGTCTTCGGTGCGATACCCGAACCCGTCGTCGTACGCCGGCTCGTCGAGGAACTTCGTTGGGCGGTCGACCATTCCGGCGCGGCGTACGCGATCCTGAACGCGTGTCGCGCCTTGCGCTACCGCCACGAGCGCACGTTCTGCTCGAAGACGGATGGCGGCACGTGGGCCATCGCTCGCGGCATCCAGCCCGCACTCGTGCAACGTGCGCTCGACGCGCGTCGCCTCGGCGTGTCGCGGCCCCTTGCCGAAGCCGATGCGGCTTGGGTCCTCGGCGTCGCCGCCGATCTCGCCTGACCCGGCGAAGGGCGTCGCCGCGACTCCCGCTATCGCGAGCCCCGTGGGAATCCTTCGAGCACTCGGGCCACGCGCTCGGGTCGGAGGAGGTCGGGAGTGTCGAACGAGACGCGCTGGGCGATGTCGCCGTAGCGTTCGTACAGGCGGGGGCCGATCTCTTCGGGGGTTCCCGACACGACGAACGTGTCGACGATCTCGTCGGTGATCATCGACGCCATGGTCGCCCAGTCGCCGGTCTTCGAGAGCCGGTTGAGCTCCGGTTGCAGCTCGCCCCATCCGTGCGCGTCGAGCACCACCCTGTACGCGGGAGTAGAACCGTAGAACGCGAGTCTCGGACGCATCGCGTCGCGGCCGCGTGCGAGCTCCGCTTCGGACTCGGACACGATCACCATCGCGGGGAACGCCACCTCGAGCTCGGATCGGCGCCGGCCGCTCTTGTCGAGCCCGCGCTCCAGCGCCGGCAACGTCGTCTCGCGCATGAACCGCTCGGTCGAGAAGGGGTGGATCATGAATCCGTCGGCCACCTCGCCCGCGACCTCGGTCATGCGCGGCCCGACGCCTCCGAGGAAGATGCGCGGCACGCCGAACGGGTTCGGCCCGGGATCGAAGAACGGTGTCATCAGGGTGTGGGTGTAGAACTCGCCGCGGAAGTCGAGCTTCGTACCTTCGTGCCAGCGCGCCCAGATCGCCCGCACTGCGAGCACCAGCTCCCGCATGCGCTCCGCGGGCTTCGACCACTGCATCGAGAATCGTTTCTCGATGTGCGGCTTTATCTGTGTACCGAGCCCGAGGTTGAAGCGGCCGCGCGACGCGAGCTGCAGGTCGTAGGCCAACTGGGCGAGCGTCATCGGGTTGCGAGCGAACGCGATCACGACGGCAGTGGTGAGCTGTACGCGCTCGGTGTGCTCGGCCGCGAGCAGCAATGGGAAGAAGCCGTCGTGCGCGCCCTCGAACGAGTAGATGCCGTCGTACCCGGCGGCCTCGATGCCGCGTGCGGCGTCGGGCACCGCGTGCAGGTCGGTGGTCGTTAATGCGGCGTCGACGAGCATGGCGTTCCCTACGATCTGACGATGGATCACTTCGGGCCCGAAACCTACGGCGATCGGGTCGCCGACGTCTACGACGACTGGTACAAGCCCCTCGACACCGCGGCCGAGGTCGCGTTGTTGGCCGAGCTCGCGCACGGCGGGCGCGCGCTCGAGCTCGGTATCGGCACGGGGCGGGTCGCCATCCCGCTCGCGGCGCAAGGTGTCGAGGTGCACGGTATCGACGCCTCGCCCGCGATGGTGGAGCGCATGCGCGCCAAGCCGGGTGGTGACGCGATCGCGGTGACGATCGGCGACATGGCCGATGTGCCGGTCGAGGGGCGGTTCGCGCTCGTCTTCGTGGTGTTCAACACGTTCTTCCAGCTCTACTCCCAGGAGACGCAGCTGCGATGTTTTGCCAATGTCGCCGCTCACCTCCACCCGGGTGGGCGCTTTGTGATCCACGCGTTCGTGCCCGACACGTCGCGTGTCGAAGCGGGCGAGCACCTCGCGGTCAAGGAGGCCTCGCTCGATCGCGTGCGTCTCGACGCGAGCGTGTTCGACGCGCAGGAGCAGCGCCTCGACACGACTCAGGTGCGGATCACGGAGGACGGGACCCGTCTCGTTCACGCGAAGCTGCGGTTCGCGTGGCCGCCCGAGCTCGACCTCATGGCGCGCCTCGCCGGTCTGACCCTCGAAGATCGCTGGGCGACGTTCGACAAGCAGCCGTTTAACGGTGAGAGCGCTTTCCACGTCTCCGTCTATCGCGCATGATCTGCCGGGTCGCGTGCAGTCCGGGGATGCCGGTGACACCCCCGCCTCCGTGGGTGGCGCTGCTCGCTTGATACAGACCGTCGATCGGCGTGCGAAAGTCGGCGTATCCCGGCGCCGGACGCATGTGGAACATCTGGTCGGGCGACAGCTCTCCGTGGAAGATATTCCCGCCGACGAGGCCGTACTCGTGCTCCATCTCGTAGGGTCCGATGACCTGGCGGTGCAGGATCGAATCGGTGAAGCCGGGCGCGACGGCGTCGACGCGTGCGATGACCCGATCGGCGTAGGCGTCGAGCGCGGCCTGGTTCGGTTCGGCGGCGTAGGTGTGCGGCACCCACTGCGTGAACATCGACACGACGTGCTTGCCCTCGGGCGCGAGGGTCGGGTCGAAGACGCTCGGGATACAGATGTCGGCGAACGGAAGACCCGCGGCGCGGCCCGCGACCGCGTCCTGGAACGCGCCCTCGATGTCGTCGAGCGACTCCGCGAGCACGATCGTGCCGCCGTGAACCTCGGGGTCATAGCCGGGCTTCGCCGTGAACTCGGGAAGCCGATCCACCGCGACGTTCACCTTCACCGTGCCGCTGCGCGAGCGCCAACGCTCGATGCGCCCGATGAAGTCGGTCGGTAGCAGGGCCGGGTCGATGTGCTCCAAGAAGGTGATCTTGGGATGGGT
>DATCCI010000559.1:0-3758 GCA_036511415.1 Acidimicrobiia bacterium | reverse complement strand
TCATCCAACAGGCGACCGGCGCACGCCCGACCTGCTTCCGCCCTCCCTACGAGGCGACAAACAGCACGGTCGTCTCGATCGCCGCCAGCCTCGGGTTCACGCAGACGCTGTGGAACGTCGACCCCACCGACTGGAATCGACCCGGCGTCTCGGCGATCGTCAACAACGTCCTCGCGAACGCGCACGGACGAGGTGTCATCGTCCTCCTGCACGACGGCGGCGGCGACCGGTCCCAGACCGTCGCGGCCTTGCCCTTGATCATCACCGGACTACGCAACCAGGGCTACCAATTCGTACAACCCTGCGCGTAGTAGTCGAAGAGGACATACGAGTTCGCAGCTGCGTCGCTGAAGCTCGCCTCGCGTAACCGGCCGGGTTGGACAATTACCACGGGGAGGGAAAGACTTCCCACACTTCGTCAGGAGGACGACATGGCCGGTGGTGGTCTCTGGCGACGGAACCAACGCGATGAGTCGTCCAATACCGGCGCCGACGCGACCGGAACCGGCGACTCGCCGGCGCCAGAAGCCGCTACTGGCACGGCTGCAGAGAGACTCGCCCGCGGCGAGCCGAGCTCTCGCGCCGACGCCCCCCGCAACGCGCCAGTCGATGGGTCCGCAGACTCGGCCGCGCCGGACGCACAGGCGCTCGAGGATGCATCGACGACGATCGCGCGCGTTGCCGAGAAGGCGGCGGAGCGGTCGAAGCGAACCCGTCGTGGACACCGGCGACCGGTGGCCGCGACGACCGGCTCGATCAGTGAGCCCGCGTCGCCCCTCGTTGCAACCTTCGAGCGCGAGAGCGCTCGGCGCAACGACGAGTTGATGCGGACGCTTCAGCGCGCCCAAGAAGCGACGACGGAAGCACGCCGGTTGCGCGAGTCGGTTTCCTCGGCGAAGGAAAAGGCGCGTCTGGCGTCTCGGCGACGGGACGAGGTGCGTACCCGGCTCGAGGAGCAGAAGCGCATCGAAGAGGAAAACGCCGCGGAGCGGCGTCGATCGGAAGCCGCGTCTCTCGAGCACGAAGCCCAGGAGCTCGAGCGAGCCAAGGCCGAAGAAAAGCGTCTGCGCGCCGAGGCCCATCGGGCGACGGTCAGCGCGGCGGCGGAAGCGCGCGCTGAAGCAGAGCGGGTGGCGCGCGAACGCGCAACGGAGGCCCGGGCCGAGGCCGACCGCGCGGAAGCAGCCGCGCGCGCGCTCGAAGCTGCGATGGATGAGGCCGTTGCGGTCTCGCAGGGAGTGAAGAGACGGGCTCTGGCGGAGGCCGAAGCTTGGGCCCGGGCCGAAGCGGAAGCAGCCGCCGCCGACCTCGTAGCTGTAGACCAACAGCGAGCGGCGCGGATCGAGGCATTCAAAGTCGCGGAGGCCGAGCGAGCGCGCGAGCTCGAGCTCGCTGCCGACCACCGCCGCGCCGCCGCCGCCGAGGATCTCGCGATCTCGCAAGCGCGGCTGCGCGAGCTCGAGGCGAGCCTCGCAGAGGTCGAGGAAGCGGAAGGCAACTCAGCCCAAGAGGTGGCGGCGTGCGAGGCGGCGGTGGCAGAGGCGGAGCGTCTCGCGCAAGCCGCCCGCGAAGCGGAGACGCGTGCGCGCCGAGCTCGGGAAGCCCGAGAAGCGGCGCTCGACGGTGCCCGCGGAGCCACGGCGCGTGCCACGGCCGCGCGCACCGACGCCGAGCGCGCCGCGACAACGGCGAGGCAAGCCGCGAGCGAAGCGGCAGAGCTGATCCGCGAAGCAGAACGGCTCTCCGCGGAGGCGCGCGCGGCCGAGCAACAAGCCGTGGCGTCGGCTCGCGCTCTGGAGTCTCCCGGGTCGACCTTCGTCGACGAGGTGTCGGCGTTGGTGGGCGACGACGAAATCGACCTGACCGGCATCGAGGCCGACGAGGCGGGAGATGGCGACGACGTTGCGGGCTCCTCGGACCTCACCAGCGGAATCTCCGCGATCCCGACGAGCGAGCACCCGAGCAACAACCGAGCGGGAGGTGTGTCATGAAGAGAGCTCTGGCCCTGGTGGCGGCGCTTGCGCTGTTCGCCCTGGTTCCCTCGACTCCGGTATCCGCCGATGCACCCCGTTCGCTCGGTGACGCGCTGGTGCGCGTCGCTCATTTCTCGCCGGATACGGCCGGTGTCGACGTCTGGGTCGATGGAAAACGAGTGCTCCAGAACGTCGGGTACGACACTGTGTCCGACTACGTAACTCTGCCTGCAGGCAACCATCAGTTCGCGTTGCGCCCGTTCGGCGCCTCGTCAACGTCCAAGCCGGTCTTGTCGGCGAACGCCGCGCTCGCCGCGAACATCGCGTACACGATCGCGGGTGTGGGCCTCAATCGAGACCTTCATGGTCAGATCTTCCAAGACAACCTCGGCGCCCCGCCCGCCGGGAGCGCAAAGGTTCGCGTCATCGACGCCGCGGTCGGCGCGGCACCAGTCAGCGTGGTGCTGGCGGGCGGAGCCACGTTCGGCGCGGTCGGGTTCGCCACGGCCTCGACCTACAAGGCGGTCGCACCGAACACCTACGGTGTCCGCATCGCCGGAGTTGGCAAGTCGATCCTCAACGTCCCGAGTGTCGTCGTTGCCGCGGGAATCATATATTCGTTCGCCGTGATCGGTGGCGCCGGCAAACCGCTGCAACTCGTGCCGGTAGTCGATGCCCGCGGGCCCGCCGTGTAGCCCGTCGGTCCGGCGGGGACCGGCGGTGGTGGCACGGCTCGCATTCGCGTGCACCGAATCCACGTGGGCAATCGCTCGTCACGAGCGTGACCGGCAGCACCACACGGTGGATGTCGGCTCTTCAGACGGGCCGGGCACCTGAATGACGCGACGTGACCCTGAGGCGGTAGGCAAGCCTGTCGTGCGCGGCGCCGTCGTCGCGCTCACAACGCTGATCGCGGTTGCGCTTGGCGGTGCGTGCTCGACCGGCGGCGGAGTCAGTCGTCCCGGCAACGCCGAAACACCGACGCCAGCCGCGGCGTCGAGGCCGTCCTCGGTGCCGGCTCGCGTCGGCGTCGCCCGCTACCGGGCCACCACACCCGTACTCGACGCGGCCGCACCCCTTCGGCTCGAGATTCCCTCGATTGGTGTCAGCACCGACCTCGTCCCGCTCGGTCTGAATCCGGACGGATCGATGCAGGTGCCGACGAAGTGGGAGGAGGCCGGCTGGTACGCGCGGGGCCCGCGGCCAGGGGAGGACGGGCCGGCCGTGATCGCGGGCCACGTCGATTCGACGTCGGGTCCGGCGGTCTTCTTCCGTCTGCACGACTTGCGGGCCGGTGACGAGGTTTTGGTGACACGAGCCGACCACTCCGTCGTGCGCTTCGTGATCGACCGGCTCCAACAGTTCCCGAAGGCCTCGTTCCCCACCGCGGCGGTGTTCGGCGCGACTCCCGGGCCGACGCTGCGCCTCATTACCTGCACCGGCGCCTTCGACGAGACCGCGCGCAGCTATCTCGACAACCTGGTTGCCTTCGCCTCTCCCGCAGACGCCTAAGGCCGGAGGCCGTCGGGCTCGCGGGCAGCCTGTTGTTCGGGGTCTCCGATTCCCTCGAGGGCTTCCTCGTCGACCAGGTCGACGCGGGGCGGCGTGGGATCGATATCGGGCGGTGGTGACGGCGCGAGCGCGTGGTAGAACTCCGAGAAGCGCGACCCCCGGCGATCGAAGGACTCGAGCGCGACGGGTTCTGACTCGACGAGAGCATCGTCTTCGCTCTCAGCTCCCGATTCGCGACGGGCGTCGGGTTCGTCGCCTCGTGATGCCGCGCGG
>DATCCI010000558.1:0-2582 GCA_036511415.1 Acidimicrobiia bacterium | reverse complement strand
CGTGGACCTTGGCGATGACCGGCTGCGGCAGCTCGTGCACCAGCGTCATCAGGCGAACGCACGTCGCGAAGAGCTCCTCGTAGAAGGCGCCGTCCCGGTTGGCATCCATCTCCGTGAGGTCGTGACCGGCGGAGAACGCCGGGCCGCGGCCTTCGATCACGAGTACCCGCGTCGTCTCGTCGTTCGCCACCGCGTCGAGGGCTTCCAGCATCTCGACCATGACCTCGTGCGAGAGCGCGTTCCGACGTTCGGGCCGGTTCAGCACGAGGTGCGTGACGACGTCGTTGCGATCGAGCTCGACGTGGTTCCCGGCGGCCGGCACGGTCCGAGGCTAACGGGGAAATGTCGGGACCCCGGCGCCTCCGAGCCGCGACAATGCAGCCGTGTCCGGCCGGTCGACGCGCCCGTTTCCGCCCGCTTCCGGCCGGCGGATGCAATGGGACGAGATGCCGGCGCGGGTTCGGGCGGCGATCGAAGATCGACTCGGATCGCGTGTCGTCTCGGCGCATTCGCATGCCGGCGGCTTCTCTCCCGGCGTCGCGGCGCGGCTGCAGCTCGCCGACGGCGCACGCGTGTTCGTGAAGGAGGTGTGCGGATCGTCGAACCCCGACTCACCCGCGATCCATCGGCGAGAAGCTCGCGTCGCCGCCGCCCTTCCGGCGCGTGTCCCGGCGCCCGTGCTGCGCTGATCGTGGGACGACGGTGAGTGGGTCGTGCTCGCGTTCGACGACGTCGACAGGCAGGCGCCGCAATTGCCCTGGCGCGCCGACGAGCTCGAACGGGTGCTCGACGCGCTGCACGAGCTCGCGATCGTCTTGACGCCGTCGCCGATACCCTCGTCGACGATCCGGTGCGACAACGTGTTGCTCACGTCGGATCGCGTTTTCGTCGTCGACTGGCCGTGGGCCGCGGTCGGTGCGCCCTGGCTCGATCTCGTCGCGATGCTGCCGAGCGTCGCGATGCAAGGTGGACCCCGACCCGACGACGTATGGCGCGCCCATCCGCTCAATCGAGGAGTCGACGACGAACGGGTCGACTCGTTCATCGCCGCGCTCGCAGGCTTGTTCGTGCACGATTCGCTGTTCCCGCCGCCGCCCGGGATCCCTAACCTGCGTGCATTCCAGGCCGGTCAGGGCGAGCGGGCGATCGCGTGGCTCGCGTCCCCGCGTCGCACTCGGCCTTCGCGGTCAGCGGGCCTTCGTTCAATGGAAGTGGGAGTCGAGCCACGCCGCCTCGGCTTCACCCATGGGTGTCGACGGCTCTCCTTCGACGAAGGGCCAGAGCTCGAACGCGATGCGCCGCCAGTTGCGCCGGGCGCGTAACCGGCCGAGCAACGCGTGCAATCCGAGGTTGATGCGCTGGGTGACGACGAACGCGGGTGGCACGTTCGACAGCTTCGCGACGTGCGCGTACGGGCTCGATACGTCGAACATCCGCCGGACGGTCTCCGACGCGTACTCGGGCGTGAACGCGACCTCGCGATCGTCGAGCACGAACTCGTAGAAGTGGCCGAAGTACTCGCGCACGTCGTCGTCGGAGATGTCGGACGGCTTCAGCACGTCGTTGGCCTCGAGCACGCGCCGGAAGTGGGGCACGTCGCGGTCGATGGCGAAGGCCGAGATGAGCGACTGGAACAGGTTCACCTCGTCGGGCGTGAAGCGCTTGACCAGCCCGAAATCGAGGAAGGTGACGCGGCCGCCGGGCCGGAACAGGTAGTTGCCCGGATGCGGATCGCCGTTGAAGGCGTGGAGGCGATAGATGCTTCGGAACACGAATCGGAAGATCGCCTCGGCCGCGGCGTCGCGCTCGTCCTGCGCCCACGCCTCGACTTCGGCGAAGCGTGAGCCGGTGGCGAGCTCGGTCGTGAGCACGCGGCCCGTCGAGAGCTCTTCGATCACGTTGGGAACGTGGATGAACGGATGCTCGGCGTACCAATCGGCGAACAGGCGCTGGTTGTCGGCTTCGATGCGGTAGTCGAGCTCCTCGACGAGCCGCGCGCGCAGCTCTTCAACCAGCGGCCCGCGTTCGAACCCCGGGAAGAGCAATCCCAGCGCACGGAACAGCACGTCGGTGTTGACGAGGTCGGAACGGATCGCCTCGTCGATGCCGGGATACTGGACCTTGACCGCCACGTGCAGGCCGGATCGCGTCACCGCGCGATGCACCTGCCCGATCGACGCCGCCGCGATCGGCGCCGGGTCCCATTGCGCGAACACGCGCTCGGGCGCGCCACCGAGCTGCTCCCGCACGATCTGCGCGGTCAGCTCGGGTGCCATCGGCGGCGCATCCTGTTGCAGCGCCGCGAGCGCATCGCGTACCGGTTGCGACAAGCCGTCGTCGAGATAGCTCGCCATCTGGCCGAGCTTCATGAGCGCGCCCTTCAACTCGCCGAGCGCGCCGGCGACATCGGCCGCGGTGCGTATCTGGTGCGCGGCATCGAGCTCCGTGCGGCGCTCGGGTGAGGCGGTCGCGCGGCGCACGCTGTGGACGGCTTGGCGGGTACCGGTGCGGATCCCGATCGCGGCCAGGCGCCCGTTGCGCGACGCGACGGAGTCGCGCACGAAACCGGCGCGCCGGCGCAC
>DATCCI010000557.1:0-5138 GCA_036511415.1 Acidimicrobiia bacterium | reverse complement strand
GTCGTCGTGCCGTCGACGCGCGGATCATTATGCGCTGGCTTGGACGAGGTTCTTCGCTTCGGCGGGCGACGCTCACTAGGAAGGCAAGGCCGTGCGAAGGCTCACACATACCTCGGTCGCGATATGCGCTGTCATCATGGCGAGTTGCGGAGGGGGAACAACTCCGACTGAATCGTCGGCGTTCGGGGCGCGCCCTACGACCGTCAATTCACACGATGCGGGGACGTGCCGCCTGGTCGGACAAGCCGACGCCACGCGTCTATTTCACGCGTCCGCCGCGCCCTGGTCTGTCGAGCTACCGCCCGTCATGCCAGGGATGTCGTACTGCTTGTGGCAGGCACATTCGACGCACGGCGCAGTCCCAGGCGCAACCGATTACAACCTCGTCGTCGGCGTAATCAAGGACGGCGCGCTTGGCGGGTACGCCGACGCCAGCGGAATTCCTGGCTTCCGCCAGTTCATCACCGTGGGCGTCACACCGACTCCACTCGCTGGCGTCGGAGACAAGGCGATCTTCGAGCAAACGAATGACACGACGATCGGGGTCGAGTTCATCAAGCATGGGAACCTCGTGCTGCTCTACTACGGGGTCGGCCCATACACCGCGGCGAATCTCCACAAGGCGTTCACCCAGCGCGATCCGCTCGTGAGGCTCTCGCAACTCGCTGCGAGCCGAACCTGAACCGCATCTAGCCAGCCTGCGGCAGAACTGCCGATCGGCTCAACGGCGAAAAAACCACGCACCCTCTCCGGTCTGCCCAGGCAGAATCGAGTGATGCAAGTCCGTCGGGTCGGTGTGGGCGACGTCGAGACGGTGCGCGCTCTTCGTCTTGACGCGCTCCTCGACGCACCAGAAGCCTTTGGATCCACCTACGAACGTGAGGTCGCGTTCCCTCGCAGCGTGTGGGCCGAGCGGTTGAGCACGCCGGGCAATGCAACGCTCATCTGCGAAGCCGATGGCGACTCCTGCGGCATGGTCACCGTCGTGCGAGACGACAGGGACTCGAAGCTCGCTTGGCTCGCTGGGATGTGGATCGTACCGACAGCGAGAGGTACTGGCGTGGCCGACCTGCTTATGACCGCGGTGCTGCGGTGGGCCCAACAGGAGTGCCTTACGACCGTGCGCCTTCACATAACGGACGGCAACGACCACGCCGAACGTTTGTACCGACGCCACGGCTTCAACCCGACGGGGCGGTCGGTCGCCGGGTCTCGCGAGGTCACCGAGGTCGAGATGGAGCGAACAGCGTCGGGATGAGTACACGCGTGAAAACCGTCGAGAACGCGCCATGTCTGCCGCTCGGTACTCGCCGTGGGCGTGCGAGATCAGGCAATATTCGTGCGTCGAATGCGCCTCGGTCTTGGGTGATCAGCCCGCAGATGGCTGAAGAGGAGCGCGAGTCCACACGATGATGCGGCGACCCGGATGAGCAAGGACGAGACGACTTCGCGACTCGTCGCGCTGTGCTTCTACGCGAATGATGCGCTCCAACTCGCGCGTTTCTGGGCCGAGGCGCTCCGCTGGGAGGTCGGCGACGCGACCGATGATGCGATCGCTCTCCTGCCAACGGATGGCACCAGATTTCGACTCCTGTTCCTGGCGGGACAGGACCGGAAGATCGGACAGAACCGGATCCATCTCGATCTGACGACCACGTCCCAGGACGACCAGGACGAAACGGTCGCAAGATTGGTCGAGCTTGGCGCCCGCCACATCGACATCGGTCAGAGCCCAGACGAACCTCATGTCGTGCTTGCCGATCCCGAAGGCAACGAGTTCTGCATCATCGAGCCGACCAACAGGTTCCTCGCTGATTGCGGACGGCTCGGAGCGATCAACTGCGACGGTACGCGAGCGGTCGGCTACTTCTGGAGTGCCGCTCTCGGATGGCCGCTGGTATGGGACCAGGACGAAGAGACCGCGATCCGCGCGCTCGACGGCACCGGTCCGCTCATCACCTGGAGTGGTCCGCCACTCATTCCGAAGTTCGGGAAGAACCGACTTCACCTCGACATTGCACCGGCCGCCCGGGGTGATCAGCGCGGGGAGGTGGAACGGCTGATCTCCCTTGGGGCTACTCGAACCAACATCGGCCAACGCGATGTCAGTTGGGTTGTCATGGCCGATCCCGATGACAACGAGTTCTGCGTGTTGACGCCTCGGTAGTCCCGCCGCCGAGCACATATCTGCCGATATGGTCGGCGGCTCTGGGTACATTTGCGCACGCTCGGGTGAGCCGGCTCGCCCTCCCCCGTCGCCTCGCATAAGCGTCCCAGAGCGGGCAATCTGTGCGGGGCGCACCGTGTTGGATCGAGGCGCCTTTGCGATCGTTCCGAGCACTTCGTCGTGCTCTCCTCTCTGCTCTGCCGTCGAGAGCGGCGCCAGCGCGGTCGCTAGCAGCGGAGCGTTAGCTGCGCCTCGTGGCGTTTCCGACTTGTCGCGGGGACGTAGACGCGTGTGTTTGTGCTCGCTTGGGCAGGGTGATGCTCCACCGTTGCTTCTTGGCGTAGGGCCAAATCTGGAGTTGGTCTGTGACCCCGGCCGCGTACGCGTGGACTTGGCGATCCCAGCGTGGACATCGAATGCAGCGGAGCGTCGCGGGCTGGAAGGTCCAGAAGTTTGCGAGACCGAAGATGAGGATTGTGGCGCATAGTCCGCGCGAGATGATTCGTGCGGTCGTGTGTCGTGCGCGGGCGGCGGCGTGGATGAGTGCGAGTGTGAGCATCGCGATTGGTACGACGGCGTAACGTCCGCCTCCGCCGCTCTCGGCGCCCCAGTTCACGAGCAGTTCCTCGAGGACGAAAGCACATCCCAGTGACATGACAACGTGCTTGGAGCCGGTGTCACGAAGCAAGGCGCCGATGACAAGAACGATGATGAGGGCGAGGAGGCTCCAGAGGAGGAGACGTTCGAAGCTGTGCGACGCGCGGTTCAGCGCGGCACCGATTGCGCTGCCGAACAGCATCGTCGCGATATGCCCGGTCGCGAAACCGCGGGCCATAACGCCAAGGTGCGGTAACGCTATCCGAGATTTCCGCAGAGATCCGGTGGACCGAGCCCAGGTGGCGACGCCGAGTTGTACGGCGCTGACAATGGTGAGAAGGAGCGCGTAGATACGCGCTCGCCTCGATCTGGTCCGGATAGCGGATGCAATGTACAGAGGGGTGAGCACGCAGGTGTAGATACCGGAGAGTCCCGCGGCCAAAAGGAGTCCAGCTCCAGCGACGAATTCGCGGCGGGTGAGGCGGTCCAACTCCACGAAGAGCACGAGCGTGGCCGCGATCGCGAGGTAGACCTGCGCGTTCGTGGCGTTCGCCCACACTTCCGGAACGGCAAGCGTTCCGACGACGAGCAGCGCTGCGGCGGCAATCCGGGCACCGACGGTCGGCAAGAGCGTCGAAGGCCAGCGGAGGGCAATCCAGACCATCAATGCGACAATGGAAAATGCGGACCACGCGGTGACCAGAGGCGCGTACAAGAGCGATACCTTCGCGGCGACCCACGTCGAGGCTTCGAGAAACAGGTAGTAGTAGCCAAGGTTCGGCTGGACGAAGACCAGGTTTCTTACGCTTGGGTGCGCCACCATGCGCCTGAAGTGAAACGACCCTTCTTCGGCCCAGAACCGTCCGTGCACGAAGACAAACGGCGAGCGCGTGAATGCCAGCACCACGAGAAGGCTGAAGACGCCGATCGCGAACCGCCGCGGCATGAACTCCGAGCGCAGCATGTTCATCAGCCGACGCTGGTGGGTGACCCCCGCACCATTGGTCTCGGACGGTGCCACACCACCGAGTCGGTCCTCGCTACCAACCATGAGATGCCCCCGCCCCCGCCAAAGATCGGGCCTCAGCCAAGAAGACCGAAGTGCGTCCCGACACCGAGCCGCCGCGCCGAGCGATCATCGGCGATCGCCAGCAAGCCGGTCAACAAGCGCCATATCTGCCGATCTGCTCGGCGGCTCTGGGTACATAGCCTGACACTCGGGTGAGCTGGCTCGTCTGCCCCTTGGGCCTCGCATAAGCGTCCCAGAGCGGGCAATCGGGCGCGTCGAGGTTGTCGAACTTTGCGCGCTGTCGGGCTGTCGGCGCGATGTAGTGCTAGCTGTTGTGCCCGGCGAGGTTGGTGACTCGGCTGGTGGGTGGTCCGCCGATGGCGGTGTGGTAGCGGTGATGGTTGTAGCGATGCAGCCAGCGGTCAAGTGTGCGGGCGCGTTGAGCGTCTGAGGTCCAGGTCCGCGCGTAGGCCCACTCGTCGAGCAGGGTGCGGTTGAACCGTTCCACTTTGCCGTTCGTGGCGGGGTGGTAGGGCCGGGTCCGGGTGTGCCGAATGCCGAGTTGGGCGCAGAGCCGTTTCCATTTTCGGCTGCGGTAGCCGTTGCCGTTGTCGGTGAGGAGCCGTTCGATCGTGATTTGGCGTTCGGCGAACCAGACGACAGCTCGTTCCAAGAACGCGACGCAGTTGACCGTGTTCTCGGGGCCGGCGAACTCGGAGTACGCGAGTCGACTGTAGGCATCGATCGCGGTGTGGATGTGGGTGTAGCCGACGCGTTTGTGCAACACCGACGCTTTGCGGCCGTGGACGCGATGGCCGCCGCCAGGTGGGATCCGGGCGAGTTTCTTCACGTCGATGTGGACGAGTTCCCCGGTGCGTGAGGTCTCGATCCGACGGATCACTCGCCCGGTCGTGCGGTCCATCCACCGCAACCGGTTGCAGCCATGACGGACCAGCACTTGATGCACGGTCGACGCGGGAACACCCACGATGCCGGCCAGACGTGCCGGACCGATCTTGCGGGACTGGCGTAACGCGACGATCCGTCGCTCAAGCCGCGCGGATGTTTGGTTCGGTGAACGGTGCGGTCGGCTCGACCGATCGCGCAGGCCGTCAAGGCCCTCGAGTTGGAACCGACGCCACCACTTGTGCGCGCACTGCCGCGAGACATTCATCGATTCCGCAGCCGCCGCGACGGTCCAACCTTCTGCGATCCGCGAGCAGAGCCGAAGCCGGCCCTCCGGAGTCAACGGAGCGTTAGCGTGCACGAGAGCCTCCTGGGTTGGTGTGTTGCCGTTGAACAGCTCCACACTCACCCGGGAGGCTCACTCACCGGTGGATGTCAACAACGTCCCTGGAAACAACA
>DATCCI010000556.1:0-3045 GCA_036511415.1 Acidimicrobiia bacterium | reverse complement strand
TGGGGCCGTCTCGCTCGATGGGGCCGTCTCGCTCGATGGGGGCGGAGGCGCGGCGAGCGCGGTCGAGGCGCCACCGCCCGACGTCGAGGCCGGCGGCTGGCCGCGCGTGCAGGTCGCCGACCGTCGCGACGAGCCGCCCGGTTCGGGCCTGCTCTCCGAGACGCTCGCCACCGCCCTGCACCACGCGGCCGGCCCGGCGGTGTGCGTGCTGAATCGTCGGGGGCGCTTCCGCCTGCTCGTGTGCGCGTCGTGCCGCCACCTGCTGCGCTGGGACCGGATCGACGAACGACCCCTCGTGTGCCCCGAGTGCGGGGCCACGAAGCTGCGCGTGCTGCGTGCGGGCGTGGCTCGGGTGCGAGAAGAGCTCGAAGCGCTGGTACCGGGTGCGCGGGTGGTCGAGGTCGACACCGCGATCGCCGAAGTGCCCGAGGCCGACATCATCGTCGGCACCGAGGCCGTGCTGCATCGCGCCGCCGTGCGCCGTCGCCGTCCGGCGCTGGTCGCGTACCTCGATCTCGATCAAGAGCTGCTCGCGCCGCGCTACCGCGCCGCGGCGCAGGCGCAGTGGCTGTTGACGCGGGGCGCGCAGCTCCTGTCGGGTCGCGCCCGGCGGGAGACCCTGCTGCTCGTCCAGACCCGGATCCCCGACCACGTGGTCGTGCAGGCGCTGGTGCGCGGCGAGCCCGCCGCGGTCGCCGAAGCCGAGGTCGAGTACCGGCGTACGCTCGCGTACCCGCCGTTCGGGGCGCTCGCCGAGCTCGCCGGAACCGACGACGCCCTCGCGGCCGCGATCGACGCGTTGCGCGTGCTCGACGTGCAGGTGTTCGGACCGACCGACGGGCGCGCGCTGGTGCACGCACCCGACTGGGACGCGTTGGCGGGCGCGCTGGCCCGCGGCCTCCCGGCGGGCCGGGCGATCGGACGCGTGCGCGCCGTCGTGGACCCCCCTCGGGTCTGAGCGTCGAGGACGCGCCGCTACGATGCCGCCGTGGCAACTCACACGATCCGCCTCTTCGGTGACCCGGTTCTCAAGCGACCGACCTCCGAAGTCACCGACATCGACGGCGGCCTCGTGAAGCTGGTCGACGCCATGTACGAGACGATGCACGAGGCGCCCGGCGTCGGGCTCGCCGCGCCGCAGGTCGGTGTGCAGAAGCGATTCTTCGTGTACGAGGTTCCCGACGAGAGCGGGCCGCACGTCCTCATCAACCCGCAGATCGTCGAGGCGTCGGGCGAGTGGGAGTACGAGGAGGGCTGCCTGTCGCTGCCCGGATTGGCCTTCGACATCGTCCGCTCGAAGCTCGTCACGGTGAAGGGCGTCGATCTCGACGGCAACGACGTCGTGATCCAGGGCGACGAGCTCCTCGGGCGTATCTTCTTGCACGAGATCGATCATCTCGACGGCGTGCTCATGCTCGACCGGCTCGACGTCGACCAGCGCAAGCTCGCGATGCGCGAGCTGCGCGAGCAGGGCATGGGGGTGCGCACGCCGGGCGGACGCACCCACGCGCTCTGACGCGTAACGTCGAGGTGTGCGGATCGTCTACCTCGGCACTCCGGTCGATGCGGTCGCACCGTTGCGTGCACTCGTCGACGACGGTCACGACGTCGCGCTCGTCGTCACCCAGCCCGACCGCCGGCGCACGCGCGGAGCGGGCAGCCGGCCGTCGCCCGTGAAGCAGGCCGCGCTCGATCTCGGCCTGCGCGTGATCACACCCGAGAAGGCTCGTGAAGTCGTCGTCGACGTCGGCTCGAGCGGCGCCGAGCTCGGCGTGGTCGTCGCGTTCGGGCAATTGCTCCCGGTCGCGCTGCTCGACGCGCTGCAGCACGGGTTCGTGAACCTGCACTTCTCGCTCCTGCCCCGCTGGAGAGGCGCGGCGCCGGTCGAACGGGCGATCCTGGCCGGCGATCGCGAGACGGGTGTCGACCTCATGCGGATCGAGGCCGGTCTCGACACGGGGCCGGTGCTCGCCCGTGCACGGGTGCCGATCGGGCCCGACGAGACCGCGGGCGAGTTGCACGCGCGACTCGTCGGCGTGGGTACGGAACTCTTGCGTGAGCGCCTGCGGGACGTCCCGAACGCCGTCGGCGAGCCGCAGACCGGCGAACCGACCTACGCGGAGAAGCTCGGCGTCGACGAGTTCCGCCTCGATCCGCAACGGTTCGCGTCCGAGCTGGCGCGGGTCGTGCGCGCGGGCAACCCGCGCCCCGGCGCATGGTTCCGGGTGGTCGGCAAGCGGGTGAAGGTCTTGCGCGCGCACGAGGCCGGGGAGCACGCGGAGCCGATCGAGGCCGGCGCCGTGGGCGCCGACGGCGCGATCGGAACCGCGCACGGTGTGCTCGCGCTCGACGAGGTGCAGCCCGAAGGCAAGCGCATCATGACGGGGGCCGCGTGGCGTGCCGGCTTGCGGGGCGACGCGCGCCTCGATCCCGCATGAGCGATCGTTCCGCCGGTTCATCCCGACGGATCGCGCTCGACGCGTTGCTCCGCATCGAAGACGGAGCGTTCGCGCACATTCTCGTGCCCCAGACCCTCCGCAGTTCCCGGCTCTCGGCGCGCGACCGCGCCCTCGTGACCGACCTGGTCTACGGGACGGTCCGGATGCAGCGCGCGCTCGACGTTCTGCTGTCGGCCGTCTCCAACCGGAGCATCGGGTCGCTGGATCCACCGGTGCGCGCCGCGGTCCGCCTCGGCGCCTATCAGCTGCTGATCGGGATACCGGCGCACGCGGCCGTGGGCGAGACGGTCGGAGCCGTCGACGAACGCGCTCGCGGCTTCGTGAACGGCGTATTGCGCGCGCTGGCGCGCCGGGGCCCGCCCTTCTCGCTTCCCGGCGGCGACGACGTCTCGGACGTCGCAGTGCGGACGTCGCATCCCGACTGGATCGTCCAGCTCCTCTTCGACGGGTTCGGACCCGCCGACGCGATGGCGACGCTCGACCTCGACAACGCCGCGCCGCCGGTGACGTTGCGTGTGAACCCGATGCGGAGCTCGACCGAGGAGCTGACCGCCGAGCTCCTCGACTCGGGTGCCGAGGTCGCGGC
>DATCCI010000555.1:0-2557 GCA_036511415.1 Acidimicrobiia bacterium | reverse complement strand
CGACCTGTCGTGCCGGCTCGACGAGCCGACCGCGGCACCGAAATCGGCCAACGAGCCGGGCTCACCCAGTAAGCGAGCGCGTCGACGGCCGGTTGCACACCCACGCCGGGTACGGTCGAAGCGTGACCCAAAATCGGCTGGCCGGCGAGACGAGCCCATACCTCCGCCAACACGCCGAGAACCCCGTCGAGTGGATGCCGTGGGGTGACGAGGCGTTCGCGCTCGCCCGTTCGCGAGACGTGCCCGTGTTCTTGTCGGTCGGCTACTCGTCCTGCCATTGGTGCCACGTGATGGCCCACGAGTCGTTCGAGGACGAGGGCACCGCGGCCGTCATGAATGCGCTCTTCGTAAACGTGAAGGTCGACCGCGAGGAACGGCCCGACGTCGACGCGATCTACATGCAGTCGGTGCAGGCGCTGACCGGGCGAGGCGGATGGCCGATGAGCGTCTGGTGCACCCCGGAAGGTCGTCCCTTCTATGCCGGCACCTATTTCCCCGACTCCGATCGCCACGGCATGCCGTCGTTCCGGCGGGTGTGCGAGGCGGTGGCGGACGCCTGGCGGGAACGGCGCGCCGAGGTGACGGCGCAGAGCGAGCAGCTCACCGCCGCGCTCGCCGAGGAGGTGCAACGCGTGGGCGCGAACGGCGACGGTGAGCTCGGCGCCGACATCCTCGATCGCGCGTACGCCGGCGTTCGCTCGCAGTTCGAGCCGCGCTACGGCGGGTTCGGTCGCGCCCCGAAATTTCCGCAGGCAATGACGATCGACCTCTTGTGCCGCGCGTACGTGCGCAATCGTTCCGACGAGACCCGCACGATGATCACGACGACGCTCGACGCGATGGCCGCGGGGGGCATCCATGATCAGCTCGGCGGTGGTTTCGCCCGCTATTCGACCGACGACTCCTGGCTCGTGCCGCACTTCGAGAAGATGTTGTACGACAACGCCCTGCTCATACGCGCGTACCTGCACGGGTACCTCGTGACCGGCGCCGCGCGCTACCGGCGCGTCGTCGAGGACATCGTCGGGTACGTACTGCGCGACCTGCGCGACCCGCGACACGGCTGGTACTCCGCGGAAGACGCCGACTCCGAGGGAGTCGAGGGGAAGTTCTACTGCTGGTCGATCGAGGAGATCCGCGAAGTCTGCGGCCCCGATGCCGACGCGGTGATCGAGTACTACGGCGTCACCGCGAGCGGGAACTTCGCGGATCCGCACACGGGCTTCCGGGGGAACATCCTGCACGTGAAGGACCGCAACGCTCAGCCTCCAGTCGAGGTCGAACGAGCGAAGCCTCGACTCCTCGCCCGCCGCGCCGCGAGGGTCCGGCCCGGCCTCGACGACAAGGTGCTCCTCGGGTGGAACG
The DNA here is from genome assembly GCA_036511415.1 of Acidimicrobiia bacterium. Lineage (GTDB taxonomy): Bacteria > Actinomycetota > Acidimicrobiia > IMCC26256 > PALSA-610 > PALSA-610. Next base: position 1,192 of record DATCCI010000555.1, on the reverse strand, counting down.
CGTTGATGCTCGGCGCCCTCACCGAAGCCGCGGCCGCCCTCGGTCGCGACGACTGGATGGCGGAAGCCCGAGCCAATGCGCGCTTCTTGCTGGCCGAGCTGCGGCGCGACGATGGCCGGCTCCTGCGCTCGTGGCGCGCGCCGTATCTCGCCTACGCCGAGGACTACGCCGCCCTCCTGGAGGCATTGTGCACCCTCGCCGAGTTCGACGACGTCGCGTGGCTGGGCGAGGCGCGCACCGTCGCCGCCGAGCTCGTCCGGCTGTTCCACGACGGCGACGGCGGAGGGTTCTTTACGACCGGGATCGACGCGGAGCAACTCGTCGTGCGGCTCAAGGACGTCTTCGACGACGCGACCCCGTCTGCCAACTCGCTCGCCGCGAACGGCTTGTTACGGCTTGCGGCCCTGACCGGCGAGACCCGGTTCGAGGAGCCTGCGACCAAGGTGCTGCGGATGCTCGCTCACGCCGGCGCGACGCACCCGAACGGCTTCGCGCATCTCCTCGGCGCGATCGAGCGTTTCGTCACCAGCCCCGCCGAGATCGCGATCATCGGTGACCCGACCGACGAACGGACCCGGGCATTGCGGCGCGAGGTGGCAACCCGGTTGTTGCCGGCGTCGGTGACGCTGACCGGCTCACCGAACGACCCGTCGCCGCTGCTCGCCGGCCGTGAAGCGCGCGGCGGCCAGCCGACCGCGTACGTCTGTGAGCATTACACCTGCAAGTACCCGGTGACGGACGCGCGGGAACTGCGCGAGCAACTCGACGCGGTGCTCGCGGCGCGTCAGCAGGCTGCGAGGTAGGAACCCGCCGCGAGCTCCTCGGCGACGGCCCACCCGAAGGCGATCATCGCCTGACCGCGGGCCGCGTCGAGCGTGCCGATCAGCGATGCGATCTTCGCGCCACCCGTGGCCTTCACCGGGCTCGTGTCGAGGACGGCGAGACACGGCGGCTTTCGACCCTTGACCGCGACCTTGAACTCGCGATCGTCGAAGTGACCGTCGTTGCCGTAACGCTTCGCCAGGCGTCGGCCCCACGCGCGGTCTTCACCGTTCGGCGTATAGCCCGGGCGAGGCACGACGTTGGCGTAGCTCTGCAGTAGGACGTAACAGCTGGGTTGGGCGAGACGGGCCGCGACGAGGACGTCCTCGTCCGGGAACGAGATCGCGGCTCGGCGGGTGAGCTCGCCTGT
>DATCCI010000554.1:0-2252 GCA_036511415.1 Acidimicrobiia bacterium | reverse complement strand
CACCTTCGTCGTCGTCTCGCGCTCGACTCGCTCGGCTGTCGCCGCGAGCCGTTCCTCGTCGACATCGGTGAGAAGCACGACGTCGACGGCGGGCGCCAGTGCAAGCACGCACGCCGAACCCATCGCGCCCGCGGCGCCCGTCGCGACCGAGACGGTCGTCAACGCCGGGGCCTTCCGGGCTCGATCTCCGACGCGAGTCGTGCGCGCGTGCTCGGGGCGCCGATGTCGGCGCGCTCGCGGCGCAGGCGCGGTTGCGCGTCTTCGGCGTGTCGGTCGCCGGGCCGCGGTGGCAGCGCGAAGCCCGTGTAGGCAACGCGCCGCTCGCGGCTCGCGGGGTGGGTGGACCGGTGCAGCGCGCACGACATGTGCACGGTGAGGTCGCCGCGACCTGCTCGGAGCGTGACACGCGGGAGGTCGAGCTCCCGGTCGACCTGGACGCGCGCGATGTTCGCCCGGTGCGAGCCGGCGACGACGTCGAGACCGCCGTGCGCCGCGTCGACCGGCGTGAGACAGATGCCGACGGTGAGGCCCGAGCAGAACATCGAGTGGCCGCCGCGTTCGCAGTCCTTGTGCCAGGGCAAGCAGGCCAGCCCCTCGACCGAGCCCACCCGCTTCACCAGCCCCTCCGCGGTGACCTCGGCGAAATGCTCGCCGAACGGATCGCCCGGGCGGTGGCCGTCGCCGAGGAGCTCGCCGATCGCGAGGAAGCGGGGATCGGCGAGCAGCGCGCGCAGTGACTCCGACTTGCGGGCGAACTCGAGGATGCGGCACGGGTAGCGCTCGCCGGTGCGCGTCGCCGCCCACCACGACTCGCCGTCGTCGGGACGGGCCGCGTCGACGGCGCGGGCGAGGTCGGCGTCGACCGCGTTCATCTCCTCGTCGGTGAACACACCCGGCACGAGGAGGAACCCGGCTTCCGCGAGGAATTGCGACGCCTCGGCGGGATGATCGCCGAGCCGGAACCGCCGGTCGAGCGCGAGGGGCGAACCGTCGATCTTGTCGAGCATCGTGACGTCGCCGGGCCGGTACACGCCGCGTCCGTCGAGCGCGGAGCGGAGCACGGGATCCCACGCGCAGAACGCCTCGTTCGACTCGGGATCGCCGTCGACCCGCGCGCCGATCACGAGACCCAGCGCGGTCCGCTGCTCGTGAACGAGATCGGAGAACGCGTCGCGGTCGAGCGCGACCTGCAGTGTCGTCGCGTCGCGTCCGGCGACGACGTCGAGGGTCCGCTCGCCGCGGCGCAACGTCCACACCTCGCTGTCGACCGCGATCGCGATCGGCGCCAGACCGAGGCGCTCCGCATCGGCGGCGGCGCGCTCGCCGTTGCGGGCGAGCGCGTCACGCCACTCACCGTCCCAGAAGGCCGCGGGGGCGACGGGCGAGGACGCGCCGACCGGACGCGTGCGGGTGTCGACGCTCGGCCGAGCGTCGACGGCGCGACTCACCGGGTGCGTCCCTCGGCGGCACCGCGCGGGTGCCCGACGAGCGCGAGAAACCGGTCGGCCGACTCGAGCAGCACCGTGCGGTCCGGCGCGTCTGCGGTTTCCCGCTCGAACAGCCCGATGTCCTTCGACATGATCGGGCCGACGTGGTCGGCGATGGCGTCGAACGAGCGGAGGCCGACGAACACCTCGAGCGAGAAGCTACGACCGCTGCCGTTCCGCAGCGCCTCGCCCAGCGTCGCGGGGTCGAGGCCGAGTGCCGTGCCGATCGCGAACGCGTCGTGGGCGAGCGCGAAGTGCGCCGCGTTCAGCGCGTTGTTGAGCAGCTTCGTACGCAGGCCGGCGCCGAGCGCGCCCATGTGCAGAACGGGATCGCCGAACGTCTCGAGGACCGCGCGGGCGCGCGTGACGGCGTCCTCGGTTCCGCCGACGTACACGGTGAGCCGTCCCGCGGCGGCAGCGGCCCCGCCCCCGCTCACCGGCGCGTCGATCACGTGGATGCCGCGCGCCGCGGCGGCGTCGGCGATCTCAATGCACTCGCCGGTGCCGATGGTGGAGTGCACGGCGAGGACGCTGCCCTCCGCCATCCCGGCCAGGACACCGCGCGGCCCGAGGGTGACGGCGCGGACCGCGGCGCCGTCGGTGACGCAGATCCCGACCACGTCGCTCGTCCGCCCGAGCTCGACCGGATCGCCGGCGAGGGCGGCCGTGCCCGCGAACGGCTCGAGCGATCGCTCGCGGCGCGCCCAGAGCGTGGTCGGCAGGCCCTGCTCGATGATCCGTTGGGCCATGCCGGCACCCTGGCTG
>DATCCI010000553.1:0-2793 GCA_036511415.1 Acidimicrobiia bacterium | reverse complement strand
GAGCCGGTACGGGTTGAGGTCCGATACGACGACGTGCCGGGCGCCCGCGTGACGCACGACCGCGGTCGCCATGCACCCGATCGGGCCGGCGCCCGTGATGAGCACGTCCTCGCCGAGCACCGCGAACGAGAGGGCGGTGTGCACCGCGTTGCCGAGCGGGTCGAAGATCGCGGCGACGTCCTCGTCGATCCCCTGCCAGTGGTGCCAGATGTTCGTCATCGGCAGCACGACGTACTCGGCGAATGCACCGGGGCGTTGCACGCCGAGCCCGATCGAGTGGGCGCAGAGATGGCGACGGCCCGCCATGCAGTTGCGACAGCGGCCACAGACAACGTGACCCTCGCCGCTGACGAGGTCGCCGACCTTGAAGTCGCTCACGTTGGAACCGACGGCGGCGACTTCTCCGACGAACTCGTGTCCGACGACCATCGGCACCGGGATCGTCTCCTGCGCCCAGGCATCCCAGCCGTAGATGTGCAGATCGGTGCCGCAGATCCCCGTCTTGTGGACGCGGATCGTGACGTCGTTGATTCCGGCCTCCGGCTCGGGCACATCCTCGAGCCAAAGGCCCTCTTCGGCCCTGGCCTTGATCAGCGCGCGCATGCGCGCCTAACGCTACAGCAGGCCCCTTTGCTTCCCGGCGCACAGGGCAGCCGAGCGTGCGGAACATCGACCAGGTTGCGGTCGACGCGTCCGCGATGTAGCGTCGCCACCTTCAAGGCCTATGAGCGTCTCGTCTTCACGGAGGCGGCTGGCCGGAGTCGCGTTAGCCGCCGCGACGTGTGTCGTTCTCGGAGTCGCCTCCGGCGCCGGGAGCACGCCCCTGAGCGTCGCCCCGGACGGGCCGGGCGCGCTGTCGCACTTCGACCTTGCGCGCAAGGACTGCCTCGGCACCGCCCGCAACACGACGTCGAGGGTGTGGTTCACGGTCGCGGGCGGCGTGCTGAGCGACGTCTACTACCCGACGATCGACAACACGAACGTCGAGACCCTGCAGTACGTCGTCACCGACGGCTCGACCTTCACGGATCTCCAGACGAGGGACATGACCTCGACGGTCCGCGCGCTGGACGACAGCGGAATGGCCTGCGAGGTCACGAGCATGCCCGCCAGCGGGAAGTACCGGATCGTCACCGACTACGTCGCCGACCCGCGTACCGACGCGCTCCTGATGAAGGTCGCGTTCAAGGTGGACAAGAAGCGGACGAGGAACGGAAACGCCGACCTGCGTCTCTACCTCCGCTTCGACCCGACGGTGAACGGAAACGGCGGCGGCGGAGCCGGGAACGGCGGCGCCGACTCGGCGACCACGGACACCTCGACCGGTCACCCCGTCCTCGTCGCCTCGGACCCGAGCACGGCGACGAACGCGGTCAACCGCGACTACGCCCAACCGGTCTACGCCGCGCTCGACGCACCCTTCGCCGAGGCGACGAACGGCTTCGCCGGAACCGGTAGCGACGGGCTCACGCAGCTCGACACGTCGCATGCGCTGACCACGTCGTATACGACCGCGAGCAACGGCAACGTCGTGCAGACCGCGCGGGTCGCGGGCGGCAACAGGCACGACGGAGGGGATCTCGAGTTCACCGTCGCGCTCGGCTTCGGCTCGAGCCAGGCGTCCGCCGTGCAGATCGCGGAGACAGCGTTGAGAGACACCTTCGACCGGGCCCAGGGTGAGTCGGAACGGGGCTGGGGCGCGTACGACAGGACGCTCAACGATCCGCCGCGAAGGCTTCCGGGAATCGACGGAAGTCGGGCCGCCGCGCTGCGCGACTCCTACTACGTGAACGCCAACGTGCTGAAGGCATCCGAGGACAAGACCTTCCCCGGCGCGATCGTCGCGAGCATGACGTCGCCGTGGGGACAGGCGATCTCGGCGGGCGACCCGGCCAACACGTATTTCGGCTCCTACCGAGAGGTCTTCGCCCGCGACCTTTACGAGATCTGGACCGGCCTGATGGCCGACGGCGACCGCGCGACGGCGCGCGACGCGACCCTGTTCCTGTTCCAGCGCCAGCAGCAGGCGGACGGGTCGATGCCGCGCAACAGCCTCGTCAACGGCAAGACCGCACCCGACTCGTTCGGCACGCAGCTGGACGAGACGTCGTATCCGCTCCTGATGGCCGACGAGCTGCACCTCACCGACCCGTCGCTCTATGCGGATCACATCAAGCCTGCCGCGAACTTCGTCGCGAGTCACGGACCCTCGTTCGGCTCCGAGCGTTGGGAGGAGCAGGGCGGATATTCGCCGTCGACGATCGCAGCGGAGATCGCAGGGCTCGTCGCGGCCGCCGACCTCGCGGACGCCAACCACGATCCGGTCTCTGCGGCCGTCTGGAGAGGCGTCGCCGACGACTACCAGCGCTCGATCAAGGGGTGGACGGTGACCACCAATGGACCGCTGGCGCCTCGCTACTTCATCCGCCTCTCCAAGACCGGCGACCCGAATGCGGCGATCACCTACAACGTGGGCAACGGCGGGCCGACGCTCGACCAGCGCTCCGTGATCGACGCCGGCTTCCTCGAGCTCGCACGTCTCGGCGAGTTGTCCGCGACCGACCCGGACATCCTCGCGTCGCTGCCCGTCGTGGACGCGACGATCGGCTCGAACACGGCGAGCGGGCCCGGCTGGCATCGCTACAACGGCGACGGCTACGGGGACCGTTCGAGCGACGGTCAACCATGGGCGCCGACGGGCGTCGGCACCGGCCACCTCTGGCCGGCGCTCTCCTCCGAACGGGCCGAGCAGTCACTGCAGACCGGGGACGCGACCGCCGCGGCTTCCCTGCT
>DATCCI010000552.1:0-5499 GCA_036511415.1 Acidimicrobiia bacterium | reverse complement strand
GCGCAGCGCTTCTTGTCGTACCTGCCGTCGAGCTGGCTCGAGGCGCCCCCGGTCGCGGAACCCGTCGCGCCGCTCGCCGGCGCCAGCCCGATCGCGGATATCGTGCCGGTCGAGGAGCGCCGCGCGTACGACATGCACAAGGTGCTCGACGCGCTGGTCGACGACGGTTCCTTCTTCGAGGTGAAGCCGTTGTGGGCACGTGAGCTCATCATCGGGTTCGCGCGACTCGAAGGTCTTCCCGTCGGGCTCGTCGCCAACAACCCGAAACATCTCGGGGGTGTGCTGTTCGTCGACTCCGCCGACAAGGCAGCCCGCTTCATCTGGCTGTGCGATGCGTTCAACGTGCCGCTCGTGTTCCTCGCGGACGTGCCCGGATTCATGATCGGCTCCCAGGTGGAGCGCGCCGGGATCATTCGTCACGGCGCGAAGATGATCACCGCGGTGGCCGAGGCGACGGTTCCGAAGTTCTCGGTCATCGTGCGCAAGGCGTACGGCGCGGGCTTGTACGCGATGTGCGGACCGGCGTTCGATCCCGATGCATGTCTCGCGTTGCCGACCGCGCAAATCGCGGTGATGGGTCCCGACCCGGCTGTGAACGCGGTGTTCTACAACCGGATCCACGCGATCGAAGCCGCCGACGAGCGTGCGGCGTTCGTCGCCGAGCGACGCAGTGAATACGAGGAAGACGTCGACCTCGTGCACCTCGCGGCCGAGCTCGTCGTCGACGCGGTGGTGCAGCCCGAGGACCTTCGGGTCGAGCTCGTACGCCGGCTCGGCCTGGCCGCGAGTCGGGTGCGAGAAGCGTCCGCCAAGCGCCACGGTGTCCCGCCGGTTTAGGGCGATACACTCACACGTTCTCGGGCTGTAGCGCAGTTCGGTTAGCGCGCTTGACTGGGGGTCAAGAGGTCGCGGGTTCGAATCCCGCCAGCCCGACTCGTAAGGCCAGGTCAAGGGGACTCTTCTGCAGTTCTGAGTTGTGGCGCCAAAGGCGTTACCTAAGAATTCGAACACCGACGCGTGCGGGCTCGTTCGTGTCGCGTGTTCCCCATACTCATGAATAGCGCGGAGCGAAGGCCGAACGCGACATCGATTCGCAGATTTTCTCGTGCGGACGGGCGGATGCGCGGATGCCGGCGGACCCGCGCCTCGTTCGTCTGACCGGGAAGGCGCTACCAAAAGGGAGCGTCGTTCTTGATGACCCGGCCCCCGTGTGCGTCACCTCGCTCGCGCTCCGACGGAACGAACGCGGAAGCCGACGAGCCGACAAGGGGCGACACCGCAACCGCCCGAGACGAAACTACCGTGCGAAAGTATGAGTATTGCTCCAACTCGTGCCCTTGTCGTTGCTGCCGCTTTGGTGCTGGTGGCCACGGCCTGTGGGTCGTCGTCGAAGGGGGCCGCTTCGGCGCCAACCTCAACGGCAACATCCACCACGCCGGTTACCGCGCCCGTCACGTCGACAACGGCTCCAGGTGGATCGACCAACCTGGGGAAAGAACTGGCGGGCATCGGTGCCGCGGCGACCTCGACCTTCACCGTCAGCCTCGCCAAGGGTCCTCAAGGAATCTTCGAAGTCGGCCCCAACGGACACACGCTGTACTTCCGGCCGGCGGACAACGGGGCGAAGAGCACCTGCACCGGTGCATGCGCGTCGGCCTGGCCGGCGATAATGGCGAGCGGCCCCGTCACGGCGGGACCGGCGGTCAACAAGGCGAAGCTGGCGACCGCCGACGGGCAGGTTCCCCACCAGGTCACCTACTTCGGGCATCTCCTGTACTACTTCAGCGGCGATAGTGCCCCTGGGCAGACCAACGGGGTCGGCAAACCCGGCTGGTTCCTCCTCGGACCGGTCGGCAACCAGATGACCGCGGGCTGACCTCAGGCTCGGATCTCGACGCCAACCGTGTGATATCCGGTCGCGGCGCCGGGGCTTCACGAACGCCAACCTCACCGGCGCCGACTTCACCGACGTCCTCACTCGGTGCCCGATGTGGGGCGAACCTCCCGACATCGCTCGCTCCCGCTGACGGCTCTTGCATTTTGGAGCCAGCAGCCAAGGTACGCAGGGCGCGCTCTCCAGGGCATTTGGCGAGATGCCACAAGACGCTTTGCGCTCCCTCACAACAACAGATCGCGCTTCGCGCCGCAGCCGGACATCACCAGGCCTTGGGCTCAGGCGGTCATCGCAACACCTGGTGTGATCGAGTTCGATCGCAAGGCATCGTCCCCGAGCGCACCGCACAGGCATCCCGGCCTGCGGTTCTGTCGCGATGCTACAAAACGATTTGCGCTCGCAGTCGCTACCAACATTCCACCCAAGCAGACCGGTGAGACCGTGTGCAAGATTCGGTGCTCCATGCTTGGTGTAGACCACCCCACTATCGCCTATGCAACGATCCCATCCTTGCGTACGAGCGTGTGTCCACCTCTTGATTGGCGGCCATGGCGGGCGGCGGGGCGCCCGTCGACGCGACGCGCCTGGGAACGGAACTCGACTGGTCACCCGCGTTTACGCCAGCCACGACTGGCGGCGACCGCTCGCGGCGCTTGCGGGCGTGTTCATCAGGGAGTTCGGTGACGTCGCGATGCAGCGACGCATGCGTCGCGGCATCAAGGCTCGAGCCGAAGGACGGTTGGTCGCACCATGAACCGTTCCGGCGATCGAATCAACCGGGGTTCTGAGCGATCCGGCGTTCGAATGCCGCGGCGATGAGGCGGTGGCTCACGGTATCCGGTTGTGGTGTGAGACCGTCGGTCGGTTCCAGGGCGATCGCGACGCTCGCCAGGGAAACGAGTTCCGCATGCGCCGCCGCAACCTCCGCGTGGATTGCGGTGTTGTACGGAGCGGTGTTTCCGAGCGCTGGGGGGAGGTCGGCGACAAGGATGCGGCGCGCGCCCGACGAGTGCAATAGGTCGAGCAATTGGTGGAACTCGGCGCGGAATATGGAGATCGGTGTCCGTGCGGTGACGTCGTCGGCGCCCAACCAGACCTCGATGACGTCGGGTTTCAGCTGCACGGCGAGCGGTGCTTGTGCCGTGAGTGCGTGTTGCAGTGTCGCGTCGTCGAGGGCGCCGTTGACGAATATCGTCGAGCGCGGAAATGCGGTCTGGAAGACGAGGTAGGGCCAGGCATCGCGGAGCCGGTCGCGAACGCCGTCGCCTTCGGTCGCGCTGCCGCCGAGCGCGAGGACGGTGATGGTCGGACCGGTCGAAGGTTCGGAGGCCGGGCCCTTCGACCTCGACGCGGTGCTGCATGCCCCGAGCGCGACGACCGCGACGACCGTGAGGACGACGTAGCGCCGCATCACTCGTCGCCTATCGCCTGGCGCGCGGGCATGCGCGCGGCACGGATGGCCGGCAAGGTCCCGGCCGCGAGCGCAAGCAGCGTCGCTCCTCCGATCACGGCCGCGAGGAGGGCGACCGGTATGCCGAGCCGTACGGTTTGCAGGCCCTCGCTCGAGAGGTAGCTGTTGACGACCGTCGCAAGGATGCGAGCGACGACGAATCCGATCGTCGCTCCGATGACTCCGCCTACGAAGCCGAGTGTTCCGGCCTCGACGAGGAACACCCGGCGGACGTCGCGGTCGGTCGCGCCGACGGCTTTGAGCACGCCGATCTCCCGACGACGCTCGCGAATCGCGGCCAGCATCGCGTTCGAGATGCCAAGCGCCGCGATCGCGAGTCCGATGAGACCGATGCCGGCCAGGACGAGCTCGACGACGTGCACGTACCGTTGCACCTGGGTGATGAGGCTCTCGGGCGCGCTGGTCGAATAGCCGACGTTGTTGATCTCGGTGCGAACCTGGGTCACGCGGTTGAGGCCGTGCGCGACCACGAACAGCTCGGCGTAGGGCGACGCCGCCGCAGCGGGTGGGTTGCTCGGCGAGCTGAGCGCGGTCCACGCCTGCGCGGCACGGGCCAGATCGAGCGACGAGATCACGAGCCCGGAGCCCGCGTCTTGCGAGACGACGCCGACGATCTCGGCGCGCGTCCATCGCGCCCGCGTCCGTCGCCCGATGCCGCTGTCGAAATCGCGCGGTGCGCCGAGGGTGAGCTCGGTTCCGACGATCGCGGCCGCGTTCTGGGTGGTCATCCCGATGCGGTTGAGGAAGTCGCTCGTGACGGCGACCTCGGTCTGTGAACCGAGCTCGGGGAGCCGTCCCGAGAGCAGCGTGACGGGGAGGTCGTTGATGCGGCTCAGGTCGACTCCGACCAGCGAGTCGAAGATCGGGCGGCCGTCGTTGTCGGTTGCCCGCGCCGCCGCGGGAAGGACTGCGGGTGCCTCAAAAACCATGGGAGTCGCAATGATCGGCAGCACCGACACGACGTCCGGCAGGCGGGCGATCGACCGCAGTGCGGCGTCGTCGATGCGCCGCGGGGGCCCGGGGCGGGGATTGTCGCTGTCGAGCGCGACAGGTGACGGCGCGGCGGCATCCACCTTGATTCCGGACAGCGGGCCACCCTCACTCACCTGATCGAGCACTCGCTGTTTCGCGGCGGTACTGGCGATGAGCAACGACGATAACAACGCGGCGCCGAGCGCGACGGCCAGGACGGTGAGCACGGCGCGCCCACCGCGCCGGCCGACACTGCGGCGCGCGAGCGCGATCGCGTCTCGCCACGTCACGATGCGGTGATCCGACCGTCGACGAGATGCATGCGGCGATCGGCGCGCGCTGCAACGGCCTCGTCGTGGGTGACGACCACGATCGTTGTCCCGCGTTCGGTCGGCACGCTTAGCAGCAGATCGAGGACCGCGGCCGACGAGGCGGCGTCGAGATTGCCGGTTGGCTCGTCGGCCAGCACGAGTTGCGGTTCGTTCGCCAACGCCCGGGCTATCGCGACGCGCTGCTTCTCTCCGCCGCTCAACGCACGCGGGCGATGGCTTAGCCGTGCACCCAGGCCGACCGCGTCGAGGAGCTCACGCGCCCGTGCGCGCCGCCGGCGCCGCGACGTGTGCGCGAACGTCAACGCGAGTTCCACGTTCTCAAGCGCGGTCAGCTGGCCGAGTAGGCCGAAGTCCTGGAAGACGAAGCCGACGACCTCGCGGCGGTAGCGCGCCATCTCATCTCGGCCCAGGTCGGACAGGGCGTGACCACCGACCATCACCGTGCCGTCCTGCGGTCGGTCGAGCCCACCGAGTACCGACAGCAGCGTGGTCTTTCCCGAACCCGACGCTCCCGTCACCGCAACCGTCGTGCCGGCCGCGACCTCGAAGTCAAGATGATCGAGCACGATCAGGTCGCCCTCAGGCGTGTCGTACCGGAAGCTGAGATCATGGACCGCGACCGCCGCGCCACCCGGCGGCTTCGGTGTCGCCGGGGCCGGGACTGGCACGTCGCGACGGTACTGCGGGTGGGCCGGGTCGCTCTCGGCAGGCTGACGACGCGGGTCCACGAACGGGATTACGAATCGGGTCTGGGAATCGGCTGAGTAGGAGCGACTCGCTCGTCTCGGGCGTGTATGAGCGCGATGACGAGCCACACCGCAGCAATCGCC
>DATCCI010000551.1:0-4915 GCA_036511415.1 Acidimicrobiia bacterium | reverse complement strand
GGCGCCGCGAACGGGGTGGCGCAACAGGTTCTGTGCCTCTCGGAGCCTTCCACGTCCGGCACGACGTTCGCGCTCGCCGACGTCGCTCCCGGCCCTGGTGCCGGCACCTACTACGGCACGACGGCTTGCCCTTCTGTGGTGGACCAGGCGTCCTTCTCGTCCTTCTCGTCGACCGGTTGGCGCTGACGGCATCGATCTCGTGCGGAGATACGCCGCGGGTAACCTCAATGCGTGGAACGCGTGATTCCGTCGGTCGGTTGGGGCGTTCTGCATCTGTACTACCGCGTCGACCGTGAGCGGGCGGAACGCGATGCCGGCGCCGGAAAGCACGTCCGCGACGCGTTCGCCGCGCTCGAAGCCGATGGGCATCAGGCGCTGGCGATGGTCGTGCTCGGCCACAAGGCCGACCTCGGAGTGATCGCGCTCGGGCCCGACCTCGCGCGGTTGCAACGTTTCCAGAACGATCTGCTCGCGGCACCGCTCGAACCGGTCTACTCCTATGTCTCGCTCACCGAGCAGTCCGAGTACGGCGCGACCGAGGACGACGAGCGCGCACGCCTCGCGCGCGAGGAAGCCGTGACCGGCGACGAGCTCGAAGCGTGTCTCCTGGTGTGGCGTGATCGCATCGAGCACTATCGAGAGAACCGCGTGCATCCGCGTCTGCCCATGAAGCAGAGCTGCTGCTTCTACCCGATGTCGAAGCGGCGTGTTGCCGGCGCGAACTGGTTCGAGCTGCCCTTCGACGACCGCAAGGAGCTAATGGCGGGCCATGCCCGCGTCGGTCGCACCTATGCCGGTCGCGTGCTCCAGCTCATCACCGGCTCCACGGGCATCGACGACTGGGAATGGGGCGTCACGCTCCTGGCCGACGACCCGGCCGCGCTGAAGGAGATCGTCTACGAGATGCGCTTCGATCCCGTGTCGGCTCGCTACGCCGAGTTTGGGCCGTTCTTCACGGGGCTCGTGCTCGACCCCGCGCAGGCGTGCGCGCGAGTGGGGCTGCCGGTAGAGGACGACGGGCGATGACTCCGCCCGGCGACGCGATCCGGCTCTTCGTGTCGATCCCGGAAGCGCTCGTCGATCGCCCGATGATCTACGAGGTGATCAAACGCTTCGACGTCGTTCCGAGCATCCGGCGCGCGAACGTCGAGGCCCATTCCGCCTGGGTGATCCTCGAGCTCTCGGGGCCGCACGACGCGCGGGATGAGGCGATCTCGTATCTCGAAGAGCTCGGCTGCACGGTCAACCGCATGGAAGGCGACGTCGTCGCGGGCTGATGTTCCTGCCCGCGATCACGGCGCGATCATCTCCCACATCGCAAACGTGACGTACTCGACGCCGTCATGAGTTTCGGTCCGGCCGTTCCGGCGGAGCTCGCGCAGACATGCATTCGTCGCGTCGAAGCCGATCATGCGCTTGAATTCGGCGACCGCGACGAGCAACGGTCCGTCGGCGTCGCCCTCGCGCAGCAACGCGTCGACCTCCAGGACCGGATGGGCGGGATCACGCGGGTCGACGCACGCGCAGTGATAGACGAACCGCTCGAAGACCGACAATGCCCGCAGCCGCACGCGACGATGTTGGCCGATGCGGGGGCCTGACGCCGACCGTGCCGCGGCGAGCTCGGGCGACGAGGCCGACGGCTACACGCTCATGGCCCAGGGGCAGGGGCTGCTGATCGATGGGGTGGCGCGCCTGGGCCCGGCGTGGGTGGTGGCCGCGGTGACGCGGCTGGCGGATGCGTGGGGAAAGCTCGACCCGGCGGCCCGGGCCGCGGCGATCGCGTCGGCGAGCGTCGCGGGCGAGCGGTCGGCGGCCCGGGTCGGGGCCGAGTTGACGACCCTGTTCGACCTCGACCCCGCGGCCCAGCGCGCGACGCCGCTCGAGATCATCCGGTCACTGCGCCGAGAGGCCACCGAGGTGTTGCGTGCGGCCGGGGTGCCCGAGGTCGTGCGGGATCCGTTCGAGGCCCGCGCCTTTCCCGACGACGCCTACGGCATCGTTCTCAAGAACCCCGCCGAGCTGGGCGACGACGAGCTCGGCGGGGCGCTGCTCGCGTGGGGCCTCGGCAAGGCGAAGGTCCTGAGATCGCGAGCGGGCGGCGGCGACGGGCCTCGAAGCGGTGCGACCTGAGGCAGAGTGGTAACAATCGGGTCTCCGCCCGGAAACAGCTTCCGGACAGGCTCGGGCGCAGTCACAGCCGCTTCCGCGCCGGCGGGAGCGCCTCGCGCTGCGGGCAAAGGAGTGAAACGTGAAACTCGTCGTAGGGATCGTCAAGCCGTTCAAGCTCGATGACGTGAAGACGGCCGTGCAGGACTTCGGCGTACAGGGGATGACCGTGACCGAGGTGCAGGGCTTCGGCCGTCAGCGCGGGCACACCGAGGTGTACCGCGGCGCCGAGTACACGGTCGACTTCGTGCCCAAAGTGAAGCTCGAGATCCTCGTCGACGACGACGATGCCGTGCGCGTCGCGGAGAAGATCGTGGAAACCGCTCGCACCGGCAAGATCGGCGACGGGAAGGTATGGGTTCTTCCGGTCGAAGGGTTGATCCGCATCCGAACCGGAGAAGCGGGCTCTGACGCGCTCTAGCTCCGGCTCGGAACTGATCTCCGCCCGGCTACGCGATGCGCGCAGCGCGCTGCTCGCCGATCCGGCCGTGCGGGGGCGCGCGTTCGGCGCCGCGCTGTCCGACGCGGTCGACGCCGCGCTGGCCGAAGCCTTCGCGGAGGTCGAGGAGTCCGGTCAGCTCGCGCTCGTCGCGCTGGGCTCGTACGCGCGCCGCGAGCTGTGTCCGGGTTCCGATATCGATGTCTTGCTGGTGCACAACCTGCGCGGCCGCGGCAGCGCGGACGCGGTGCGGTCGACGACCGAGCAGCTCTGGTACCCGCTCTGGGACGCGGGCTTCGTCACGGGTCACGGCGCCCGCACGATCAAGGAATCGATCGCGCTCGCCGACGACGATCTCGATGCGCTGACGGCGCTTCTCGACATCCGCGTCCTCGCGGGAGAGCGCGATTTCGCCGTCGAGCTCGAACGCAAGGCGCGCGACCTCGCGGCGCGTCGGCGCGGGCGGGTCCTGCCGGTGCTCGCGGACGCCGCGGATCTCCGACGGCAACGGCCCGGCGTGATCGCCGAGATGCTCGAACCCGACCTCAAGGAGGGCGCGGGCGGATTGCGCGACGTCCAGTCGTTCGAATGGGCCGGCTGGGCGTTGGGTGCGCCGGGCGGGTGCTCGACGCTGCTCGAGCGCGACTTCCTGACCGCCGGCGACCTGGCGA
Source organism: Acidimicrobiia bacterium (assembly GCA_036511415.1). Classification (GTDB taxonomy): domain Bacteria; phylum Actinomycetota; class Acidimicrobiia; order IMCC26256; family PALSA-610; genus PALSA-610. The sequence continues at coordinate 1,636 of DATCCI010000551.1, read as the reverse complement.
GAGTCGAGGTCGGTCGGGAGCTCCTGCTCGACATCCGCGTCGCGTTGCAACGGGTCACCAATTCACGTTCCGACCGCCTCGCGCTGCAGGAACAAGATGCGGTCGCCGCGCAGCTCGACTTTGCGTCGGCGGACGCCCTCGTGCACGATCTCGCCCGCGCCGCGCGCGAGATCGGCTGGATCGCGGGCGACGTCTGGTCGCGCGTGCGCGAGATGCTGGACCGACCGGCTGCGAAGGGTGCGCAGCCCGACCAAGCGGTGGCCGGGGGCGTCTGGTTGCGCAACGATCGGGTACACATCGACGCCGACCCGGACGGGTCGATACCCCCGCTTCGGACACTGGAGGCCGCGTGCGCCGCGGCCGAGTCCGACGTCCGCTTCGATCGGACCTCGCTGACGCGGCTCCGCGCGACGGGTCAGCCGACTTGGGACGTCTGGCAACGCGCCGGCTTCGTTCGCCTGCTGCGCTCGGGCGCGCACGCGGTGCCGGTGTTCGAGGCGCTCGACCACGAGGGCGTGCTGGCACGGCTCCTCCCAGAATGGGAACACGTTCGTTCCCTGCCGCAGCGCAACGCGTATCACCGGTACACCGTCGATCGCCATCTCCTCGAAGCCGTCGCGCAGTGCGCGCGCCTCCTCGACGCGGGCGACGCGGGCTTCGTGCGCGGTCGCGCGGTCGATGTCGAGATGGTGGTGGCGCGTGCGTGCCGGCGTCCGGAGCTGTTGCTGCTCAGCGCGCTGTTGCACGACATCGCGAAGGGGATGCCCGGCGATCATTCCGAGGTCGGCGAGGCGACCGCCGACCGGATCGTCCGGCGCATGGGGTTCGACAGCGAGGCACGCGAGATCGTGCCGTGGCTCGTGCGCAACCATCTCCTCATGGCGGAGGTCGCGACGCGCCGCGATCTCTCGGACGCCTCGGTGGCCGACAACGTCGCGGCGGCCTGCGCGGGCGATGCCGAGCGTCTGCGCCTGCTCTACCTGTTGACGATCGGCGACTCCAAGGCCACGGGTCCGGCCGCTTGGAGCCCGTCGAAGGCGGCGCTCGTGCGCGATCTCTTCGTGAAGGCCGCGGCGGCGATCGAGCGCGGAGAGGCGAAAGCGGTCGCGGCCGATCGCCGCGACGCGCTGCGCGCGCGCCTCGGCGACGATCGGGCCGGGACCTTCCTCGCGCGGTTGCCCGAGCAGTACGTGCTCGCGTTCGACGTCGACACGATGTGCATGCACGAGGGGTTGCTGAGCGAGTCGCCTACCGTTCGCTGCGAGCGCGTCGACGGCGGCCAGGTCGTGATCACGGTCGTCGCCGACGACCGCCCCGGCTTGTTGGGCACGCTGGCCGGCGCGCTCACCGTATGCGGCCTCGACGTGCTGGAGGCGAGCCTGTTCGGTACTGCCGACGGCCATGCGCTCGACGTGTTCCGCGGTGCCGACCCCTTCGGTCGCGTCGCCGACGACGACGGCGCGCGCGTAACGCAAACCATCGAGCGCGCACTGGCGGGCGAGGTCGACCTCGCGGCACGGGTCGACGAACGGCGGCGAGCGTACGCGGGAATCGGCAAGCGCGCGGCTCCCGATGTGCGCATCGACGTGAAGGCCGACGAATCCGAGACCGACACCGTGGTCGAGGTGCACGCCGA
>DATCCI010000550.1:0-4449 GCA_036511415.1 Acidimicrobiia bacterium | reverse complement strand
TCAGCCTGTTGTCAAGGTGGAAGACCTCGGCGGTAACACCGTCACTACTGACACCACATCGGTGACGCTGACAATAACCACGCCTGTAGGCGCAAATCTGAACTGTACGGGAGCGAACCCCCTGCCGACGGTCAACGGTGTCGCAGCGTTCACGGGCTGCAGCATCAATCTGGCCAACACATATTCGTTACACGCAGCCGACTTGACGTTGACGGCCGACACCAGCGCCGCGTTCGTCATCTCGTAGGGCCCGGTACTTCAGGCGACGCGAGCGACGTACCGGCAGATCGCCGCGGCCTCGGCGATCGGGTCGACATCGCGCAGTCGCGCGCTACGGAGTGCGCACCACCAGCACGAGGCCACCGCGCCCTCGAGGGCAGGACGGTCGCCGCGGGTCATCGCCTCGTCCACGAAGACCGAGCGCGCGATGGTCTCGACCGCGTCGGGCACCCGCGCCACGTGCAGGCATTCGACGCCCAGTGCAACGAGCTCGGGATCGCCGAACCGCTCGATCGCGGCGAACGGGAACTCGCGAACGATCCCGGAGGCTCCGTCGGGTGGTGGTGCGAGCGCGAGGTAGACGCGCGCGACGGCCGGCGCGGCGCGCACGACATCGTTCACTCGGACCGCTCCCGTGTCGCAGGTGCCCTCGAGCAGGACCCGCACACCCTCGTCGTCGCCGCGCAGGCACGCGACGACCGGCGCGAGCAACGCGCCGACCGCGCGGGCGGCATCGGGGAGCTCGGGCTGGGGCCGGGTCGACATTTCCTTCCGTTTCGGCACGAGGACATGCTGGAGTAAGCGACATCACGGTGCAGGCAGACAGAAGAGACCACCGAAACGGCACCGCCGCTACCATCCTTGCGCGTGACCCCCTCCTCCGACGCGGATGCCGCGCCAACGATTCGCTACTCGGTCGAGGGCGCCGTCGCCGCGATCACACTGAACCGGCCCGGCGCGGCAAACGCCCAGAACAGTCGCATGATCGACGAGCTCGACGCCGCGTTCGACCTCGCCGAGGCCGACGACGCGGTCCGGGTCGTGCTGCTCTCGGCCGAGGGGAAGCATTTCTCGGCCGGTCACGACCTCAAGGAGCTGCTGGCCGGCGAAGAGTACTGGTCGGCGCTGCGGGCCACACCCGAAGGCAAGCTCCGCCACGAACAGGTCATGTACTTCGACAAGCTCGTGAAGATCCGCGACCTGCGCAAGCCGACCATCGCCGCCGTACAGGGAACGTGCTCCGCGGCCGGGCTCATGCTCGCGTGCATGTGCGATCTGATCGTCGCTGCCGACGACGCTCGGTTCTCGAACCCCGTGCTGCGCATGTCGGGCGTCGGCGTCGAGCTGCTGGTCGAGCCGTGGGAGCTGGGGCCGCGCAAGGCGAAGGAGTTCCTCCTCTGCGCGCAGGAGTTCGGCGCGGCGGAGGCCGAACGCTACGGGCTGGTGAACCGGGTGGTACCGCGCGCCGATCTGCACAAGGTCGCGCACGAGCTCGCCGAGCAGGTCGCGCTCGTCCCGCCGCTCACCGCCGAGGCCGTGAAGGCGTCGATCAACCACATGGTCGATCTCATGGGCCAGCGCGAGTCGTGGCGCTACCACTTCATGCTTCACCAGTTCGTGTCGAACACCCCCACCGCACTCGCCAGGGTGGAAGCGCGCAAGGCCGGCGGCATCGACGCGGTCAAGAAGGAACAAGGCCGGCCGTGACCGGTCCGCTCGAGGGCCTGCGCGTCCTCGATCTGGGCACGCGCATCGCGGCGCCGTTCTGCGCGGGCCTCCTCGGCGAGCAGGGCGCGGAGGTCATCAAGATCGAGCAACCGCGCGGCGGCGACTTCATGCGCGAGATCGGGCCCTTCGTCGACGGTTACTCGTTGTTCTGGGCCGTCGAGGGACGGGGCCGCAAGAGTGTGACCCTCGACCTGCGGACCGCCGAGGGTCAAGACATATTCCGGCGGCTCGCGGCGACAGCGGATGTCGTCGTCGAGAACTTCCGTCCGGGCACCCTCGAGCAATGGGAGGTCGACCCTCCCCATCTCGCCGAGCGACTGATCACGGTGCGCATCTCGATGTTCGGCCAGGACGGTCCGTACTCGGCGAGGCCGGGACTCGACCGAGTCGGGATCGGCTACGGCGGCCTGCTGAATCTCACCGGCTATCCCGATCGCCCCCCGGTGCGCGTGGGGGTCACGATCTCCGACTACCTCACCGGGGTGTTCGCCGCGCACGCGGCCGTGGCGGCACTGTACGCGCGGGACGCGCGGGGAGGCGGCGGCGCGGTGATCGATGCCGCCTTGTACGGCTCCGTCCTGCGAATCCTGGAATGGACGCTGCCCGCGTACGATCGCCTCGGGACGATCCGCAGCCGCGAAGGGAACCGGCTGGCGAACTCGGCGCCGCTCGACAACTACCCGACGCGCGACGCCAAGTTCGTGTGCATCGTCGCCGGCTCCGACGCCAACTTCGCACGCCTGTGCAAGGCCATGGACCGCCTCGATCTCCTCGACGACCCGCGGTTCGCCCGGCTGGCGGACCGGGCCGCCCACGGCGACGCGATCAACGGCATCGTGTCGAAGTGGACGGCCACGCTCGACGCGCGCACGATCGAGGAGCGCTGCGTCGCACACGACGTGCCGGTCGCGACCGCGTACACGTCGGCCGACATCTTCGCCGACCCGCATTTCGAGGCGCGCCGCGATCTGGTGACGGTCGACGATCCCGTGATCGGGCCGGTTCGTCAGCAGGCCCCCTACCCGCGGCTCGTGGGCGAAACTCCGCCCGCGCCGTCGGGCGCACCACGGTTGGGCGAGCACACCGACGAGGTGTTGACCGCCCTCCTCGCGCTCTCGAGACAAGAGATCGACGCGCTGCGCGCGAAGGGCGTCGTTTGAGCGCGCGACCGATCCACGAAGGGCTGTTCGAGGTGGCCGACGACGGTTCGATCGCCTTGATCGGCGGATACTCGCCCGCGAGTGCCAAGTATCACTTTCCGCTGCTCGACACCTGCCCCTACTCCGGCGCGCGCGACGTGGAGCGGGTGGCCCTCTCGAGCGACGCCACGTTGTGGGCATGGACGGCGGTGACCTCGGCCCCACCCGGCTACACGGGCCGCGTGCCGTACGGCTTCGGAGTCGTCGAGCTCGTGCACGAACGGCTGCGCGTGATCACGCGCTTGCGCGAATCGGATCCGGCCCGGCTCGAGTTCGGCCAACCCCTGACCCTCGTCACCGAGGATCTGCCCGACGGAGCGGTGACGTGGGCGTTCGCATAACCGGCGTCGGCATCCACCCCTTCGGGCGGTTCGACGGCCGCACACCGACCGACATGGGCGTGCGCGCAGTACGCGGCGCGCTCGCGGAGGCGGGCGATCCGCCGTTTCAAGCCGCGTTCTGCGGAACCGCGTATGGCGGCGTCGCGTCGGGACACAAAGTGCTCGGTGCGTTGGCCCTCACCGGCGTGCCGATCGTCGACGTCGAAGCGGGTTGCGCGAGCGGCGGTGCGGCACTGCAGCTGGCGGCCGGCGCGATCCGGGCCGGCCAGTACGACTGCGCGCTGGTGTTCGGCGTCGAGAAGATGCCCAAAGGCATCATCCGCTCGTCGTTCTTCGAGCCCTGGCGCGAGGAAGCCGGTCTCGCGGCGACACCCGCCTACTTCGCCCTGCGCGCACAGCGGCTGCTGCGGGACGCGGGTCTCACCAAACAGCACCTCGCGGAGGTCGTGGTGAAGAACCGCCGCAATGGCGTGATGAACCCGAACGCGATGTTCCGCACGGCAGTCTCGGTCGACGACGTGCTCGCGTCGCGCGTCGTGTGCGAACCATTGCACCTATGGATGTTGTGCTCGCCCAATGAAGGGGCGGCCGCGCTCGTGCTGCAACGCGGCGAGGGCGGTGTGCAGCTCGCGGCCGCCCGGTTGCGGTCTCACCTGCCCGGCAGCGTGCTCGGCGAGGCGACGCCGCTGTCCGGTATCGACGACCGCGACATCACGCCCCCGTCGACCCTCGCCGCGCGCGACGCGTATGCCGAAGCCGGAGTCGGTCCCGACGACCTCGATGTCGTCGAGTGCCAGGACACCGATGCCGCGCGCGAGCTGCTCGCGTACCAGGAGCTCGAACTGTGCGCTCCCGGCGACCAGGCGAAGTTGCTCGCGCAGCCGCGCGCGGTGGTGAACCCGAGCGGCGGCTTGCTGTCGAAGGGCGAGCCGCTCGGCGCGTCGGCGCTCGGGCAGGTCGTCGAGATCGTGCATCAACTCCGCGATGAAGCCGGACCGCGCCAGGTCGACAACGCGCGCGTCGGCCTCGCGCACACCGTCGGGCGCGGTGCGAACGCCGCGTGCATCATCGTCACCCGCTAGCGCGCCCGGAGGAACCAACCGCGCGGGTCCCAGCGGCGGAGCGCCATCACTTCGTCCGAGGTGGGCGCGTCGAGCTCGGGCACCTCATCGGTCGGAGGT
>DATCCI010000549.1:0-3675 GCA_036511415.1 Acidimicrobiia bacterium | reverse complement strand
ACTCGATCGTGTCGGCGTTGTTGAGGTTCGACCGGCGCTCGTAATTCTTCGCACTCGGTCGGCCCGACCGTCTCCGCAACGCATCGATGATGCGAAACTTCAGATTGCGGTTCACGTAGTTGAGCCAAGGCGACGCCGGCCGGTAGGTATCTGCGAGAGACAACAAGCCGGCCAGCGCCTCGGCTTCGATCTCCTCCCGAAGCCGGAAGATTCCGTGATCGCGGCAGTAGGAACCGACGATCAATTTGGCCAGGGGGACCGCCTCTTCGACGAGCTCGTTGCGGTGAGCGAGATTTGCAGCAGTTTGAATCTGGACCTGGGTCGTTCGTGCCGCTTCGACATTCGCGGGTGTGACTTTCATGCAACAAGACCTTCGGGGCTTTCGGGATCTCGCTCGGTGCGAGGCCGTCCGCACCACCGTCGTCGGCCTCATGTCACGAGCGCGTCACCCAGACGTCACAACCGGCCGCGGAGGCAATCCGCAGGCGTCTCGCGCCCATCACCGAGCGGGCCAAGTTCGCGGCTGAAGAAAGCGACCTGTGTGCGGGCGGGCCTCCATGACCGCCCGCACGCACTATGGCGTCATGCTCTGACAGGCCGTCTTACCGCACTCGTTCGGGATCACGCCCTGCGAGAGGAACGTGGTGATCTCGTCGAGCAGCAACGAGTTGCCGCGGCCGAAGCCGTGGGGATCCTGGCCGAACGCCGCGCCGTCCGGCGCGAGGTTGTTCGTCGGCGGAGTGGGCGTGCCGTAGTCCCACAGCACGAGCCCCGCTTTGGCCGGCTTGGTCTGCTTCAACTTCGAGAGTCCCCACTGGGGCACAACCGGCGTGTTGAGTCGCGGCGCCGCACCGAAGAACGAAGGATCGAACGCCGGCTGGTGGTTCTTGGCGCCGATCGTCCTCGCCAGCATCTCGGCCGCGGTGTTCGAAACCTGGTGGTCGCCGTAGTTCTCGATGATGAAGACCTGCTTGGCGGGAGTGCCGGGGTAGGGGTGCGAGGTCAGGTGCTCCGCGTAACCCTCGTTCTCGCCGCGGTCCCACAACAGCTGCGCGAGTTCCAGTACCACCTGCTGGTCGGCGGGGTCGGTGTACGAGACGCCGAAGATGGCGTTGAACTGGTCCCAGTCGACCGACCGGTTGAGCAGCAGGCCGCCGTAGTCCATGCCCGGCACGCCCAGGATAGATCGCGTCCATTCGGTCGACAGGGCCGAGACCGCGCCGCCCATGATGCCGCCCTGGCTGTAACCCATGAAGTGGGCGTCGTGCGTCTTGAACAGCGCCTGGCCACCGGATTGGAAGGCCGCGTTCGTGACGAAGCCCGACGTGGAGTTGATCAGGCGACCGAGGAATTGGAAGTTCACGAAACCTTGCAGCATGTGGTCGACCTGGGTGTCGAAGGTCGACATGTCCTGCAGGTTCCGCACCACGTTCGGGAGGTCGCTGTTCGACAGACCCACCCAGTCGGTCGCGCATCCCATCAGGTCGCGCGCGATGCCGGCCGAGAAGGAACCGCCCTCGACCTCGCTGGCGCTGCCGAGGAGTCCGTGCCCGTAGAGGGTCGGGGTCGCGGGTCCGGCACTTTGCAAGGTGGACGGCAGGACGCAGATGAAGTTGGCGGTCCACGTCTTCGACCCGTTGATCGTCGGGTTGCCGGCGCTGTCGGTGACGAATCCCGAGAACGGCGTGGTGTCCGCGAGGAAGAGCGGCACCTGGAAGGTCCCGTGAATGTCGCGCACGCCGGCGGTGTCGGTGACCGAGGTCACGGCGTACGAAGGGGCGAGGTCGGAACTCGTGCTCGAAGCCACGTGATGCGTGTCGAGCCACTGGTAGGCCAAGGTGCGCATGGTGAGCGCGGGACCGGCGAGGCTCTCGGCGCTGGCGACCGTGAAGTCCCAGGCCTGGTACGGGATCGTCTTGCCGAGCACCGAGCGGAGGTCGTGGTCGATCACGTAGCGGATGTGCTCGCCCCGTTCGACCGGCTTGAGCAGCCCGTCGAGCGCGGCCTGCGTGCTTGCGAGCGGCGCGATGCGCGAGCCGTTTGCGTCGTACAGGTTGCGCAACACCACCGCGTAGCGATGTCCCTCGGTCAGCGCGACCGCGGGATGAATGAGCAGCAGCTGCTTGGACGCGTTCGAAGTCTGCGCGTCGAGCTCGGCGAAGTACGGCACACGATCGTGCGTCTCCGTGTCGAGAATGACGATCGGAGCGTTCCGCGCAAGTGAGAGGCCGATGTTGGTGGATGTTGCGATCCTCGACCCGGCGATGCTCAATCCGGGGACGTACGTCAAGATCGCGCCGCCGGGCGAGAACCCGTCGGCCTTGTTCTGCGCGGTCGTGTCGACGTGAACGCCATGGACGTTCGTCGGGTCGACCTTGGACGAGATGTTGAGCCGGCGACCGGTCGGTGTGTCCGCGGCAACGGTGAACGCGTCGTTCGGCCACGGCAGCAGGCAGTCGTGACCGACGGGCGCGTTGAGCAGTACGTCGCAGCCGTCGACCGCGGGGTCGGGTATGTGCTTCCTACGATGGGTGGGTCGCGCATCGCGTTGACCGTGCGCCGAAGCCGAAGCGGGCGCGGTCATCGTTGCGGTGCCGAGCAGCGCGGCGGCGACCACCAGCACTGCTCCGAACGCGATCGGCTTGCGAGGTTGAGCCTTCACGAGTCCCCCCAGACGTTGCAGGCGGTTCGAACTTAGCTTCCCCCGGCAACCTCTGGCCTGCCGCGCCGGCGATCCGCCGCCGGATCTCGGTCCTGCGGTTGGGGCGCAGCACACCATTGCCGCGAATCGGGCGATGGGGGGGCCCCCGGCGGGTGCTCATGTCACCCTCTCGTCAACCCATGGTCTTCGCGCCGTCGAGCGACTCGCGGATGATGTCGGCGTGACCGGCGTGCTGGGCCGTCTCGGCAATGACGTGCAACAGCACCCGCCGGGCCGACCAACGCGCTCCCGGTTCGAACCAGGGTGCCTGCGGTAGCGGCTGGGACGCGTCGAGAGACGGCAGTTCGACCACCAGGTGGTCGGTACGGCGGCCGACCTCGCCGTAGCCGTCGAGGAGCTGAGCCAACGTGTCGTCCGCCAGCATGCGAAAGCCGGCCGCGTGCGCGTCGGCGGCCGCTTGGTCGGCGGACCCGATCGCGACGGGACCATTTTCGATGAACTCGATCCACGCCTGCTCGACTCGCGTCACGTGCTTGATCAGTCCGCCCAGGCAGAGCTCGCTGGCCGTCGTACGCCGCGCCGCCTGCTCGTCGGTGAGACCGTGCACGGTCTGACAGAGAAATGATCGGTGCTTGGCCAGGGTCTCCAGCAGGTCGGCGCGCTCGTGGCTCAGGACTTCTCGATCCGAGGTCATGGTCAAGTCATAGTCCTCGAAACCGGCCACCCTCTGACCGCTTTCGAGGTAGTGGCTCAGTTTGAATCGTGCTTGTGTTGAAGTCGCCGTTCCGTGGCTCTGCGTACTGGCCCGCGACTCATGCTCCAGCCCGCGACGGCGAAACAACCTGCAGCAGCACCCAAAGCTGCGATCCCTGTCACGCTGGTAAGGATCAAGATGATGAACACGGGGAGAGCGATCATCGCCGCCCACAGCCACGGGTGATCCAAAGACCAGGCGTCCATACGCTCAGTCAAGCGGTTCGGCGATCTGCGCGAGCGCGACGGCGGCCAGCCTA
>DATCCI010000548.1:0-5922 GCA_036511415.1 Acidimicrobiia bacterium | reverse complement strand
GAACAGTCCGACAATGCGGTAGCGATCACGGCGATGGTTGGTTCGCAAGACGATGACGACCGCGATCACTACGTCACCTTGGCGGTTGCATTCACGTGGGTGGACACCGTTCTCGACCGTCCGGTCGGCGACCGAGAGATCATCCGCGACTACCCCGACTGGCGTCCGTCGCGATCTCGGCCCGCACATGACGAGGCTTGGCCGGAAAGGCCTGTCGAGTCGATCCAGTCGATCGAGTCGGATCCCGACACGAGTACTGCCACGGATCATGCGGACTGGTCCGCCTGGCGTCCGCACTTGATCTGAGTGTGCCGTCGGGGCACTGACCGAACCGCGCGCTTTTCGACGGTTGCTCGGGCGGACACTCGACGCGTAACGACACCACGGCCGTGGGACGTTCGCGTCTGGTGAAGCTGGTCGACTGCTCAGTTCCGTTGGTGCCAGGTGTGGGAGCCGGTCAAGGAATGGGAGTCGTTGTGAGTGATCGAAGCGCACTCGGCCGTGTCGCCCAACGACGTCCACCGCCCTTGTTGGAGTATCCGCGCCCAGTGCCCACGAGCCTGGCACTGTGTCGGATCGAGGCGGCGCAGCCGCGCAACTGATAACGGAGTCATGGACATGACAGTCGAGGTTCAATTGTCACCGCACGGCGTTGACGTTCCCGTCGCAGACGAGTCGCTGATCGAAGACTGGCTCGGCCTCGCTGGCTACCTCGCCGAAGCCGTCGCCGCCGGAGACGTGATCGTCGATGCAGCCCGCGCTGAGTTGGCGGCGGCAGCGACCGGCGTCAACGAACGCGAGGCGCTCGGTGGCGCAGCCGAGGTTGCCGCAGCCAAGCAGGGTGAGGATGCGCTCATCACCACGTTGCTCAGGTGGGCTACGAGCCACGCTGCCCGTCCCGCCGAAGCGGCGTAGTAGCGCGAGACGGCTCTCGCTCGCCCGCAACCCCACACGTGCCTGCAGCAACTAGCGGCGATGAGCGCGTTCTCGCTCGCTCGCTCGCGTTGGTCCAAGGCCGTCGCTGCGTCCATGGATTCAACGGCGCGCTACAGCCCATCGGCTTCAGTTGACGAACGCGGATCGCCAATGATCCAGTGACATCGGTCTCGTCGCCGGATCAGCGGACCGGCCCTGAGCCTCCGTCGTAGAGCGTGAAGTCCATCTCGTGCCGTTCCTGGTGCCGTGCGGAAGCCGGGGTGCTCAGCCTGGCGGTAGTGCGGGCCGAGAATGATGGATGGGGTTGGATCAGGTGACTGCGCGCGGATTGCGGACTTCGGCGCGGCGCGCGTGGATTCTCGCTGCCGCGGGTGTCCTCCTCGTGTTCGGACTCGTTGCCGCCGCCCCCGTTGATCCTGATCGATTCGCCCCTGCGGTCACTGCGGACCAGTCGCCGTGGTCGGTGGCAGCGGCGAACATTGCACTGACGGCAGGAGTCGTGGCGCTGCTCGTAGCCGTGATCGGACTGGCTCGGGTACGGCACCAACGGCGGACCGTCTTGCGCTCAACACGTCCCGGGCCTCGCGATCGAGCAGCCCGACGGCTCCTGGCTCGGGTTGACGCTCACAGTCACGCTTCGGCCACGGTCGTTCGAGACGCGCGTGCGCGCGACCGGCGTTGTCGATGTCGCCCAGGAGTCCGGCTACGCGGTCGTGCGCGCGCCAGGTTCGACGAAGCTGCTGTCGGCCAAGCCGAAGGGCATCGTGAAAGAGCCCGCACCGTCGGGACCGCCGTCACCACTCATCACGCTGCGGGCAGGCGCTCGCATCGCGACCGACGGCCGCGACAACGGGATCTGGTTCCGTAAGGCGACGCCTTTGCCAACCGGTACGAAAGCCCGACCGGCCCGACCAAGGTGGTCGTGATCGTCGACGACGCTTCGACCATCACGATTCCGACCCGGCGGCCGGACGGGTTGGTATCGGCGCTACAGCGTGGGCGCGTCTTCGCCTGAGACGGCACGAGCGGACTGTCATCGGCTGCGCCGCCGCCCGGCTCCGCCGGGACGGTGTTTGACGTCTCCATGCCCGTCACGGACCGGTGTCGTCGCGCCGCCGCGTTGGTACCGCGTCGATGCGCCGACCGGCGGACCAGGTGCGAATCAAGCGACGAAAGCGGCACCGTTTAGGCTCCGCGCATGGCCGACGAGGAAGCTTCCGTGTTGACGAGCAGGGACGTGAAGACGCCGTTCGTGTTACTCGGAGTTCGTCGACGGCCGTGACCGACGAGGCGAGCGCGCCTGACGCCAATCCGAGCGTCGTTGTGGACACTGCGATCCTGCTTCGCGACCCGGTCGCCATCGAGACAGGCGACTCGGACACAATCGCGGCGTCCCGGTTGCTCCTCCATGCCATCGACTTTCGCGACGTCCTTGTCGTGACCGCGCTCGCGGTCGCGACGGTCCTCGCACACCCCGCGCGCCAAATTCTCAGCATGCCCTACTGGACCGACGAAGCGTGGGTCGCGACGCTCACCAGGATCCCCTTCTCTCAGCTACGCGAGTTCAGTTCAAGTACGCCGATCGGCTGGCTCGTACTGGCACGTCTCGTTCCCGGGTCCGGGTTACAGCGCGGCCGCCTCCTCACATTGGCGTTCTCGGTTGGAGCCGTCGTCGCGGCATATGTCTTCGCCCGCACGCTGCAGTGGGGTTCGCGACCGCGTGCTCGATTTGCTGGCGCTGTGGCCGGGCTTGTGATCATGCTCGCGCCCGTCTCGCTGTTGCGAAACGACTTGAAGCAGTACACATCGGACGCGTGCTGCGCGCTTATCGTTCTGTCGACCACGGCACGGACCGAACGACGCGGCGACCGGCGGTCACTGATCTGGATGGGCGCGGTCGCGTTGGCAACTCTTCCGTTCAGTACAACATCGGCTTTCGTGGCCGTCGCGGCTTTCTGTAGCCTGTTCGTCGCGGCCGTCATCGCGCGCATGCGAGCGCGGATCGTCGATGTTGTCGCAGTCGGAGCCGTTATCGCCGTAACGTCGGCGCTGTTCTTTGCTGTGTTCGTCTTGCCGAGCGACACGCCCCTCTTGCGGAGGTACTGGAACCTGTCGTACCTCCGAGGCTCGCCCGGAGAAGTACTACAGACGACCTGGACGCGCTTTGGTGCGCTCGCACCAAAGCTTGGGATGCCTGCGCTCGTAGCGGTGGCGCTCTTCGTCGTTGGCATTGTCGTGCTCGTGCGGCGCGGCCAGTCCGCTGTCGGCCTCGCCGTCGCGCTGCTATGGATCGAAGCATTCGTTCTCGGTGTCGCGAGGCGCTATCCGTTTCTTGACCAGCGCACCTCCCACTACTTACTCGTTTCGTCGCTGGCTGTGATAGCGGTTGGCGCGGTGGGGCTCGTGGCCGCCGTCGCGAACAAGAACGAGTTCGCCGGAGCGGTCCTCGCGGTCGCCATGCTCTCCGTTTTCGCGTACCGCGTACAGCCGTACGTCAAGACGATCAACATTCACTCCGAGGACGTGCGCGATCCGGTCGCCTACGTCGCCGCGCACCGGTCTGCCAATGACGTCATCGTCGTCAACGGCTCGGGGGCATGGGGTTTCTCCTACTACTGGCCACAGGGTCCAGTCCGGCTACACAAGGTGACCCCCGACGTCGTCGTAGCTGAGGCCCCCGCTGCTCATGCGATATACGCAACCGGTCGAACGGACGAAGCAGTTCTCGACGCGTTGCACTCGGGACTCGAACAGCAGCGCCAATCCGGACCCGGAAGCCGACTGTTCATCGTCCGTACCCACCTAACTCCTGGAGAACGTGCCGCGTGGAACAAAGCCTTCGCGGCGCTCGACGTCACACCGCACACGGTCGCAAGTGGCCCGGAACCGTTGCTCGAAATCGACACGCCTTGACACGCAGAGCTCGCCACCGACCCGCATCCGTTCGCGTTGTACACGCCGACAAGCCGCCGGATATAGCTCCTGTCCGGCTCGTCGCCATGCACTCCACGCTACGGGCGTCTCACCGCCTCGCTGCCGTCCGACATGGCAACCCGTCCGGGCGCGCTAATCGTTCACGTCGACAACGCCGTCATGGCCTGCACCGACACTGGGTCTGGTCGAGCTTCGGATGCGTCGCGGACACCCGGCACTGAAAGTCTGACAGACGGATAGGCCTGGGCCAGTTAGGCATCTCGATCGGAACGTCGCGATCGACCGTACGCGACGCATCGGGTCTTGAACCCGAACTTGGCACGTCCATTGAGCTCCCGAAGCGAAAGTTGGGTCCGGTACCTCGGGGGCGTGGCCCGAACCTGGCGCGTCTATCGGACTTCCGCTGGCATCGAGGTCTCGTACTTTGGGGGCGTCGCGTTCGTGCGAGCGGTGTGAGCGGGCCGATTGCCTATACCTCGGTGCGTCGAGGTGCGTCGACAGACACGTGTTACGCCGCGCGGCGAGTGTGCACTTCGGTTGTCGCCGCTGGCCCAACTTCACCGTCAGCCCACGACGCGGCGCGACAGAGCGCGAGTAGGAGCAGCCCCATAACTGTGTACAGGACCGCACCGATTTCGAACCAGATCATGCGTGTGCTCCGATCACTTCGCGGTGCGACTCGGCTGTCCGGCGACGCAGCGGCCACTCTGCACTTCGTGGACTTCATAGTTCGCGCAGAACATCGGGACCTACATCTAGCGCCCCAATTTTTGGTAAGTGTGACCGTCGCGTCGTTCGACCTAGGTAAGTAGTAGCCACGCGGGTAGATAGTCGCCGTGTTGAAATGCGCTCAACGCACAGCGATGCGTCGTTGCGAGGTGGGCACGCGGTGGCGGCTACCGCGGGATCGCACTCGCCAAACGATCTGCGACACCGAACCTGGCGACCCGGAGGGCAGAGGTCACGCTGGCGCACAGCATGGACGCTTCACGCCGATAATGTCCTTGTTCATTCCGAGCGAACAGTCAGTCGAGAGTCGTCTGATGCGCATTCGGCCGCGCTACGGTCGGCGCGTGGGGAGGTCGTCGTGCCCAGCGGCGCGTTGTGCGCCAGGTGTGGCAACAGGCGGTGGCCATCTGGCGGCGGCGGTGGACGTGACGACGGGCCGTGACCATCCGGCCGGGGTATGTGTGACGGGCGCCTTTTCCTTGCGTTTGGGTCTCTTGTGCTCCGACAGACGCAATGGTCGGGTCAGCTCTGGGCCGTCGAGGGAGTCGTCGCGAGCTTCGACCACGGTTGGCTGTGCCCGCTCGAAGGACGTGGGGCGGCCGGCGTATAGGTACCCGAGCGTGGTCGCGTCGTTGAGTGTGAGCCGTCGTGCCAGCTGTTGTGCCTTGGTGATGCTGCCGGCTTCGGACGCTATGACGATTGCGTGTCCGGCCGCGGCGGTGAGTTCGGCGGCGGATGAGGAGTCGAGGGACGACGGGGTGACGATGAGCACGACGTCGCAGCGCTGCTCGATGTGGCGGAACACGTCGCTCATCGAGGTCGGGTACCGAATTTCGGGTGGCTTGGCGGCGAAACGCACGGGTCGGTCGGCTGTCCAGGTCAGCTCGACGAGATCGATTGTTCGGTCCAGTCGCTCGACCCACTCGACTTGGTGTGTTGCGCTCTTCAACCACGGCGGCGTGGGTTGCCATGAGCCGTCGGCATCGACGAGCAGCACCTTCAAACCCTGAGCCGAGAGTGCGAGCGCGGTATTCCACGCGACGGCCGTGCACGCGGCGCCGCCTTCGGGCGACACGAAGGCGATCGATGTGCCCGAGCGCTCCCGCCGCCGTCGGACCTCATCGGCGATGAAGCTCGCGAGGGTGCCGAAGAGCTGCGCGAGACGAGATACCTGTTTCTCTTTCGGAGCTGCGAGGCCGAGGATGTTGACGAGGGGCAGAGTCGATACGTCGATCAGGAGTGGTGCGCCGAGGATGGTCTCGGGGTCGCCGTTTTGCGAGAAGACATGATTGCGGAACGCCCGCGCGTATGCCAGGGCGAGAC
>DATCCI010000547.1:0-7721 GCA_036511415.1 Acidimicrobiia bacterium | reverse complement strand
AGGTCGGACGGATCGAGCACGTAGAGGCCCGGTCGCCCGGCGAGCCCCCCCGCACCGACGTCGATGCCGATGTCGACGACGAACACCCGACCCGCGTGGGTGCGGCCCGGCTCGAAGAGCAGCCCGGGCTTGAACGCGGCGAAGCACACCGTCTCGTGCGCGCGCACGGCATCGCCGCGCACCTCACCCGTGTCGCCGTCGACTCCCGACGGGATGTCGATTGCCAGCGTCGGGACCGCGGTCTCGAAGAGCGCCCGGGCCACGAGCGCGGCGTCGCCTTCCAGCGCGCCGCGAAACCCCGTGCCGAACATCGCGTCGATCGCGAGGTCGGCACGCGCCAGCGCGCGACGCAGCGCGGGCTCGCCGACACCGTCGACCAGCGCGAGCTCGTCGACGCCGATGCCGCGCCGCCGAAGGTGCCGGGCCGCGACGCCGCCGTCCGCGCCGTTGTTTCCCCGGCCGCACACCACCACGACGCGGCGCCCGTACGTGCCCCCGAGCATGCGCAAGGCGTGCCGAGCGACGGCGCTCCCGGCGCGTTCGACGAGCACCGCCTCGGGCGTGCCGGACGAGATCGTTTCGCGATCGGCCTCGCCCATCTCCGCAGGGGTGACGACGGGCTGCACGCCGGGTTCAGGCTCTCCAGGAATCGGCGAGGCGCACGACCGGCTCGGTGAGGAGGTCGACGAAGTCGATCGTGCCGAGCACGTCGTCGCGCATCACCGGCTCGGTCTCCGTCACCTGGTCGGCGATCGCCTGGTAACGGTCGCGGTAGCCCTCGAGCACGCGTCGCGCCACCTCGCCGGGAAGGCGGTCGTGGAACCGGACGTGCAACAAGGTGAGTCCGGTCGTCTGATTGCCCTTCACCTCGGGCACGAAGATCATGGTCCGCCCGTCGGCCCGGCCCCGCACAACGGTGACCTCCCGCTCGGCCGCGGCTCGGTGCTTGCTACCGCGCAGCACCGGGTTCGTCTCCGTGCGCGACGGGATGTCGAGCGCGATGCCGCCGCGGTCGACGACGTTGATCGTCTCACCTTCGATGTTGTAGCGCGTCCAGCCCGACACGCTCTCGACCGAGGCGTCGAGCGCGACGAGTGTCCGCAGCGCGCGGTAGGTGAGGCTGTCTCGCGGTGCGCCCGCCGCAAGCACGTCCTTCACGATCGGGACGAGCAGCAGCGTCTCGTCGGAGCGCGAGATGCCGACGGTAACCGTCTTGGCCTGATGCTTGATCGCGTCGATCGGGCGGGTCAGCTCGTCGATGGCCTTCGTGAGCGCGGCGTTCAGGTCTTCGACGACCGTGCTGGGCGTTCCCACCTTGCCGAACTCGATCTGGTACGTGTCGAGCTGCTGGAGGCCGGTCGCATAGCGCAGCACCGACGCCAACCGAACCGCGGTCGCGGCCTCGAGGCTGCCGTCGTAGTTCCGCGTGCGCAGCTCGTCGAAGAACCGGGCGGCATGCGGTTCGAGCGCGCCCGCGAGCGCGCCGAGAGGATCGTCGCCGGTGCGGGTGGCGCGGAACGCGGTCTCGATGCAACCCCGGGCCTCCCGCAGCGGCCGGGCCGATGCGTCGATGGCCAGCGCCGCCTCGTAGCCGAAGAGGTGCCCGGCCATCGTGCAGAGCACGAACGCGAGGTCGGGGTGCACCAGGGGAACCGGGATCGTGTCGATCGCAGCCGAGAACCTGCCCTCGCCGTCGTCGACGATCGCGATCGGGGCCGCCTTGTGCGCGCGGTAGATCGCGACCTCCTTGGCGACGTCGTCGGCGTTGGAGCCGCGCAGACCCGCCGCACACACGAGGATCATCGGCTCGGCCGAGAGGTCGATGTGCTTCTTGTCCTCGGTGACGTCACACGCGATCGACTTGTAACAGAGCTCGGAGAGCTTGATGCGAATCTCCTGCGCTGCGACACGATTCGCTCCGTTGCCGACGACGGCCCACGAACGGCGGCTCAGCGCGTTGCGTTGCGCGGTGGCGCCGATCGCGGCGCGCCGGCCGATGAGCTCGAACATCGCGCTCGGGAGCTCGCGCAGCGCGACGAGACGTTCGTGACGGTACCGCCGCCGGCCCTCGTCGTCGTCGCCGAGCTCCGCCGCGATCGCGAACGCCAGGAGGAAGCACGCGGCGACCTGCGAGTAGAACGCCTTGGTGGAGGCGACGCTCATCTCGACGTCACGGCCATCAGACGTGAAGAGAACTCCGTCGGCCTTGTCGACGAGATCGCTCTGACGCCGGTTCACGATCGCGATCACGCGCGCGCCCCGGGCGCGAGCGAGGTCCACCGTACGGTTGGTGTCGGTCGTCGTTCCCGACTGCGATGCCGCGACCACGAGGGTGTCGCTCATGTCGGCCGCGAGGCCGAAGCCCGAGAGCTCGGTTGCGAGCGTCGCCTCCATCGTGACCGGGCTCCCGGCAATCGCGCCGCGCAGGGCCTGCACCAGACTCTGGCCCGCGATCGCCGCGGTTCCCTGACCGATGACCAGCACCCGCCGGATCGCACCCGTTCGTAGGGCTTCGCGCACGGCGTCCGGGAGCGTCTCCGACGGCAGGTGCACGTCGAGCAGGCCCGCGCGCTCGACGATCTTGGCGCGCAGCGTCTTGCGGAACGACGCCGGTGCCTCGGTGATCTCCTTGAGGAGGTAGTGCGGCGCGGCACCGCGATCGACGTCGCGGGTCGTGATCTGCGGCTCCTGCAGATCGGACGCCTCGAGTGGCAGCTCCCGCCCGTCATACGACAGCCGCCGCACGCCCGCGAGGGTTCCCGCCCGGCGCCGGTCGAGCACCACCACCTGGCCCTGGCTCGCCGGGTTGCCCGGATCGACCATCGTCTCACCGTCGAGGCGAACGTACGCGCCGCACTCGGCGACCAGGCCGTACGGCTCGCTCGCGACCACGAACGCGTCGGGAGCGAGACCGACGTACAGCGCCTGGCCGCTTCCGCGTTGCGCCAGCAATATGCAGTCGGGGTCGGCGGCCGACTGCAGCGCGATCGCGACCGAACCTTCGAACGACGCAACCGTGGAGCGGAACGCCTCGACGAGGTCGACGCCGGCACCCATCCGCCGCGCGACGAGCGCGGGGATGACCTTGGCGTCGGTAGTGATCTCGGCCGGGAAGTGCAGCCCGTCGAGGGCCTTGAGATCGGCGTAGTTGTCGACGTCGCCGTTGAGCGCCGCGATCGTGTACGCCCGCGAGCCGTCGACGCGGCCCGCACCGTCGACCTCCTCCTGGTTCAGGGGGTGCGCGTTCGCCTCGGAGATGATGCCGATGCTGGCCCAACGGGTGTGGGCCACCACCGAGGCCTGTGCGGTGTCGGCGCGCAGCGCGAGATGCAACAGCTCGTCGTCGCGGATCTGCGCACGCAGGCGCGCGGTGTTGTCGCCGAGCTCACCGATCTCTGCCGCGGTCTTGTAGACGAAGGCGAGATGGCCGTTCGGAGTCCGGACGGACCCGGCCGCGAACAACGGGTCGGCGCACCGTTGTTCGACCAGATGCGCGATCGTGGGATCCTCGAGATCGAGACCATGTCCCGTCACGAGCAGGTGCAAACCGGCGGAGTCGCGGCCGCGCACCTCGAGTCGGTCGATCGCCGACAGCGTGATCTGCACCGAGTGGAACACCTCGAGCGCGGCCGCTCCCGACGTTGGGCCCAAGAGGTCCTCGATCGCGACGGCGAGATCGATCCGATCCTTACGGATCGACCACAGCGCGTCCTTGCACGTGATCAGCGCCGCGTTCAGCGCCTCGACGTCGGCGCCCTCGAGCGCACTGGCGTCGAGCCCGGCCTCGATCTCGGCGAGCTGCTCCGCGGCCCGGTCGCCGTGGAGGGCGAGCCCGGCCCGCCCGATCGGGTCGTCGACGAGCGCGCCCACGCCGTCGCCCTCCCGCAGCTGCCGGTCGACCTCACGGAGCGTTCGGGCCGCGGCTTCGAGCGCGCCGAGGTTCGCCTCCCCCGTCGCCTCGAGCAGGGTCTCGGCCTCGGCCAGGGTGCGGCGGAGCGCCTCCAGATCCGGAGGCACACGACTGCCCCGCTGACGTACCACGCCCACGATGCCGCACATCCAAGGAATGCTAGGGCGCCTCGGCGCTCCCGAACTCCGAGGTCACCAGGCTGCGCAGCCGTTCGGCGGCGGTGTCGGCCACCGACTGGGCGTCCGCCTCGATCATCACCCGCACGAGCGGCTCCGTGCCCGACGCCCGCACCAGGACCCGGCCGGTCTGACCGAGCTCCTGCTCGACGCTCCGCACCGCTTCGGCGAGCGCGGCCGACGTCGCCAGGTCGACCCGGCGCGCCACCCGCACGTTCACGAGCACCTGCGGCACGCGCGTCATCTGCGCGGCGAGCGCGGACAGCGGGCGGTTCGTGCGCTGCATCAGGTCGCACACGAAAAGACCCGTCAGCAGGCCGTCACCCGTCGTTGCGTACTCCGAGTACACGATGTGGCCGGATTGCTCGCCGCCGAGGACGAGATCGTTCGTCTGCATCGCCGCGACGACGTTGCGGTCGCCGACGGGGGTCTCGACCACGCGGATGCCGCCGGCTCGCATCGCCCGGCGCAATCCGAGATTCGACATCACGGTCACCGCGATCGCGCCGTTGCGCAACGTGCCGCGCGCGTGCATGTCGATGGCGGTCATCGTCATGAGCTGGTCGCCGTCGACCAGCTCGCCGTGCTCGTCGACCGCGATCACGCGGTCGCCGTCGCCGTCGAGCGCGAGCCCGAGCGCGGCTCCCTGCTCCACGACGGTCCGGCGCAAGCGCTCCGGATGCGTCGACCCGCACCCGTCGTTGATGTTGCGACCGTCGGGCGCGGCGTGCAGGACGCGCACCTGCGCACCGGCCGCCCGCAGCACGCGGGGGCCGATGTCGAAACCGGCGCCGTTCGCACAGTCGAGCACGACCTCGACACCGTCGAGCCGGCGGCCCCCGAGTGTCGAGAGAAGATGCGCCATATACGCGTCGGCACTCGCACCGTCGGCGGCGAACGAGGCGGTGCCCGTATCGATTGCGGTGAGCGCAGCGAGCTCGCCGGAGTCCTGAGCGTCAGCGAGCCGGGTATCCCGGCGAGTAGCGAAGGCGACAAAGGAGGATGACGCCTCCAGCTCGGCTTCGATCGCGGCCTCGGCTTCGTCCGGAAGCTTGCGCCCGTCGGCGCCGATCACCTTCACACCGTTGTCGCTCCACGGGTTGTGGCTCGCCGACACGATCGCCGCCGGCACCCTCTCGGCCGCGGCGACGAACGCAATGGCGGGTGTCGGGAGCACACCGAGCAGGACCGGGTCGACGCCTTCGGCCCGCAGCCCGACGGCAAGTTCCGCCTCGATCCGTGGACCCGATGCGCGTGTGTCTCGTCCGACGAACACTCGCTCCGGTTGCAACACCCGGGCGACTGCACGCGCGAGCGCGTCGACGAACCAACTCGGGAGATCGTTGTCGGCGTCGCCGCGTACGCCGTCGGTACCGAAGCGCAACACGCGCAGGCGCCGGGCGCGCTACCGCTTCGAGTACTGCGGAGCCTTGCGCGCCTTCTTGAGGCCGTACTTGCGCCGCTCCTTCTCCCGCGCGTCGCGCCGCAGGAGCCCCGCCTTCTTGAGCACGCCCCGCGACTCGGGGTCGAGGGCGACCAGCGCGCGGGCGATGCCGAGCCGGATCGCGCCGGCCTGACCGCTCACACCACCGCCGCCGAGGGTGGCGTCGACGTCGTAGACCTCTTCGGTCTGGGTGAGCCGCAACGGCTCCTTCGCGATCACCTGATGCGTCAGGATCGGGAAGTACGAGGCGAACTCGCGACCGTTCACCAAGATCTTGCCCGTACCCGGTCGCAGGCGAACGCGCGCCACCGCTTCCTTGCGCCGGCCGGTGGTCTGGATGAGCGGCTTGCTCACGCGCGTTTCCTCACTTCTTCACTTTCGGGCGTCGGCGGTGCTCACGCGATGCGGGCCTTGCTGCGCTCGGGCAGCGGCCGGACCACGGGTTGCTGCGCCTGATGGGGATGGGTCGGGCCGCCGTACACCTTCAGCTTCTTGAGCATCTGGCGTCCGAGCGGTCCCTTCGGGAGCATCCGGCGCACCGCGAGCTTGACGACTCGCTCCGGGTTACGGGCGAGCAGGTGCTCGAGGTTCTCGCTGCGAATCCCGCCGGGGTACCCGCTGTGGCGGTGATACGTCTTCTGCAGCAGCTTGCGCTGCCCTACCGCGAGCTTCGACGCGTTCACGATCACGACGTGATCGCCGGTATCGAGGTGCGGAGCCCAGATCGGCTTGTGCTTGCCCCGAAGGAGCGTCGCGATCTCGGTCGACAACCTCCCGAGGATGGCACCCTCGGCGTCGATGACATGCCATTGGCGCGTGATGTCGGCGGCTTTGGGGGTGTACGTACGCACGGGGCCTTCGCGTTTCGATGGGGCGTTTCGATGGGGCGTGGTCGATGGGGCGTCGTCGATGTGACGGGAAAGGGCGGCAGGCGCGCGCGACGGGCCGCGCCGAACCACCGACATTAGCCGTCCGGGCCCCGATCCGACAACCCTGCTGCGGGCTTTCGCACGTCCGCCTAGCCTCCAGGCCCATGCACCGTTCGGCCACGAGGCCGCCCCACCAGGTTCCCGACGGCCACCGAGCCGTTGCAGATGCCGCGCTCGAGGTGCTGCTCGACGCCAGCCTGGACCCGATCGTGGACATGGTGTGCACAGCCCGTGACGGCGCCTACGAGGCGCTCAGCCACGACGGCCGCGTCACCTTCCGCCGCAACGACGACGGCTCGTACGAGCGGGTCTCTGTCTCGGGACGCGACCCGCTCGCCGACCAGTCGACCACCAAGTTCTCGCCGCTGGCCGACGAGCGCGCCAACCCGTTCCCGCACCGGTCGGAGAACGCGTACCCGCACGCCTTCGAGCAGATCGCCCAGCTCTTCGACGCCCCCGCCGCGCCCGATCTCTGCGTGCTCCATTCCGCCGCGCACAACTGGGAGGACCAGGGCGGGCATCTCGGCGAGCATGGCTCCTTGGGCCTCGTCCAGGCGCGCGCGCCGTTCGTCCTCGCCGGGAAGGGAGTCCGCAACCTCGGGCTCGTGCCGGCGTCCGCGCGCCTGGTCGACGTCGCCCCCACGATCTGCGCGCTGCTCGGCTGCGCGCCGCTCGACGACGACGGCCGGTTCCTCGCCGCGCAGGACGGCCGTGTGCTCACCGACCTGCTCGATGCGGCGGAACGCCCGCGCTACCTCATTGGCTTCCTGTTCGACGGCACCAACGCGAACGTGCTCTACGACATGGCCGCGCGGGGCGAGGCGCCCAACGTGGCTCGCCTCGTCGAGATGGGCGCCGCGCTCGCTCACGGCGCGCTCGCGTCGCTGCCGACGGTGACGCTCGCGAACCACACGTCGATCATCACCGGTGCACACCCCGGTCATCACGGCATCCTGCACAACGCGTGGTACGACCGCGCCGCGGCCGAGCAGGTGATCACCAACTCTTCCGCGACCTGGCCCTGGAGCATGCAGCACCTCTATGCCGGCGTCGAGACGATCCATCACGCCGTGCACCGGACGTGGCCCGATGCGTTCACCGCGTCGGTCAACGAGCCCTGCGACTCGGGAGCCGACTACTCGACGTTCGACTTCTTCCGGCGCGGCGAGGTGCCGCCGATCCCGAAGGATCCGTTCGGTCTGCCGCACACGACCGAGCGGTTCGTGCGACCCTCGAAGGACTACTCGTGGTCCTCGGTGGTT
>DATCCI010000546.1:0-4728 GCA_036511415.1 Acidimicrobiia bacterium | reverse complement strand
ACGGGTTTCGAGTCGCAGACATGGCACAGCAGTATCTGCAGCTCTACCAACGATGACGGAACTCCGAACCGCAGGTCGCAGGGTCCGCGGCGCCGCACGACGCGTCGCACTCGCTCCCGTGCTGATCGCGGGACTCACGATCGGCGGATGCCAAAACGGTTCGAACCCCTCGAAGCACGGAGGCGCGCATCCGCCGGTCACCTTTCGACAGCCGTCACCGGGCCAAGACGCGGCGAATCGGGTTGTGTTTTGGGATTCTTGTAAGGATGTGGTTGGGCTGAGTGATGCGGATTTGGATCGGTGGGCGGCTCGTGGGCTTGGGGGTTTTGTCTGCGAGACGCAATATCTGAAGGATCTGGGGGGGGATCAGACGTTCGCGTCGGGGGCTGCGCCCGGTTCGGCGCAGTATGCGTTGCAGCGGAGTTTTGAGTCGTCACGGATTGTTGAGCGGGCGCAGGCGCGGGGGATCAAGATCTGGTTGGGTGTCTACCTGGCGAGCTATTACACCCATGCGACTCCGTTGGTCGACTGGTTCGACGATCATGGTTGGTCGACCTATGTGATCCCGAACCTGACTGCGTTGGCAGGCGCGGCACGTCAGCTCGGGTTCGCCGGCGTCGCGTTCGACGAAGAGCAGTACAACGGTGGCAGCTGGAAGTGGAACTATCCCGGCAATACGCACACCGAGGTCGAGGTGCGGGCGGCGGTGCGGCAGCGGGGCGCGCAGATGATGCGTGCGCTTCTCGACGGCTTTCCTGGCGTCGATATCATCGACTACGGCACGTACTTTCCGGACGGTTGGAACGAGCTTCTCCAGCAAGAGGTCAACCACGCACCCGATAACTATGCGCCGTTTGTGCAGGTCAACTTGTGGGACGGGCTCACGAGCGTTGACGGCTACGGAGCGATCCGGTTCATGGACGCGACGTTCGCCAAGAGTTGGCAGCTCGAGCGCGCCAACTGGGACACCGCGTTGAGTTACAACGACAACCGGGTGTTCGCCTATCTGAGCCGGCACCTGTCGAACTGGGCGTACGCCGCGGAGCACATCGACCTGTCGCCGTTCGCCTGGGTGAGTGCCGGTAGCGCATCGGATGAAGGGGCTCGCGACCCGGCGTATGTTGCGGCGCAGCTCGCCGCGTTCCGCAAGTGGGGTATGGGCGGCATGTTCGTGAACTATGTGTTCTCCGGACTTTCGACGTTCGACTACACCCCCTACGTCGCGGCGCTCCAGGCCGCCGCGACCCCGGGTGTGGTCGACCGCGTGCCGCCCACGGTGACGGTGACCGCAACGCAGCGCACCGGTGCCACCGTAACGGTCTCCGGTACCGCCCACGACGACCTCGCGATCCACGCCGTCTGGTGGCGCACCGCCACGGCAAGCGGCGCCGCGCAGATGGAATGGGTCGCGACCGGCGACTACCGGACCGGCTACAACTGGCACATTGCCTGGAGCGCGACGATCCCCGCAACCGATCAGCCCGTGACAATCACCGTCGCCGACATCAAAGACAACACCACCACCCTCCCCAACGCTGCCGTGGTGGTCCTTCCCCCGCCCCCGCCCCCGCCCCCGCCGCCGCCGCCGCACGATTCGGGGAGTGGCTATTGGATGTTGGGATCCGACGGCAAGGTCTACGCGTTCGGTGACGCGTCGGGAATGGGTTCTGCTTCCGGACCGACGGTGGCGATCGCGGCGCGCGCCGGTGGGCGCGGCTACTGGACGGTCGACGCCGCCGGAGACGTCTCGCACTTCGGTACCGCAGCCGGCCACGGCGGCCACCCGGCACTGCGTTTCGGTGAGACGGTCAGCACGATCTCCGCGACGCCGTCCGGCAACGGCTACTGGCTGTTCACCAACCGCGGACGCGCGTTCGTCTACGGCGACGCGCACTTCGTCGGCGACATGTCCGGCACCGTCTTGAGCGGTCCCATCGTCGCGTCCGTCGCGACACCGACCGGCCACGGCTACTACATGATCGGCTCTGACGGCGGAGTGTTCAGCTTCGGCGACGCCCGCTTCCACGGCTCCACCGCCAGCATGCACCTCAACCGGCCGATCGTCGGGATCGCACCGACCCCGAACAACCACGGGTACTGGCTCGTCGCGTCCGACGGCGGCGTGTTCGCCTTCAACGCCCCGTTCCGCCGATCCATGGGCGCCGTCCGACTCAACAAACCCGTGGCAGGACTCGTCGCCTTCGGCACCGGCTACCTCATGGTCGCCAACGACGGCGGAGTCTTCGACTTCTCCAACAAACCATTCGCCGGCAGCCTCGCCAACAACCCGCCGAGCGCGCCTATCGTGGGCATCGCCGCATTCGCTACCCGCTGAAGCCCGTACGACGTCGAAGAACCGGCGACTGCTCTCGCGGAGCGCGGGGTTCTGCTCGTTCGCCGCGATGAGTGCCCTGAGGTCGGATACGCGGGCGCCGGCGGCGAGTCAGCTCTACACGTTCTCGGGCGACACCAAGCCCGGCGACCTGCATGGAGAAGGCTTTTGTCGAGCTTGCCGGTCGTGCCGACCGCGAACCAGACGCCACCTGGCGTGCCGCTGACAGACACGATGGCGGCCGGTAGGTCGGTGCCGTGTTTGGGTCTTGTGTCAGCGCGGTTGGGGGATCCCCGGTGTCGGTCCACCGGCGCATCAGATAACGCCGTGCTCCGCGGCGGTGCATTCGTAGAGCTCTGCAATGTCCGACACGAGACGGGCCGCACTGAACCGATTGCGAGCTACCTCCGCCGCGGCGGAACCCATGCGATCGCGCAGGTCGGCGTCGTCGAGCAGACGATTCGTGGCGCGCGCCAGCGCGGCGACGTCGGTCGATGTGACGAAGCCCGTCACGCCGTCGATCACCACCTCCGGGGCACTCCCCACGCGGGTCGTGACGGTAGGTGTCCCGACGCTCGCGGCTTCAATCACGGCCACGGGCATTCCCTCGTTGTCGGACGTCAGTACGAGCAAGTCACACGCCGCATACACGGTCTCGACGTCTTGTCGCCATCCGAGAAATACCATGCGTTGGCCCAATGGGCGCGCGCGATCCCGCAGCTTGTGGAGCAACTCACCATCTCCCGCCACGACGAAAACGGCCTCGGGATGCGCACGAGACACCTCGAGGGCGACGTCGACGAATCGCTCGGGTTGCTTCACCCGCGTGAGTCGGCCCACGAAGCCTACGACGGGCCCTTCGAGCGGTAGATCGAGTTCGCGCCGCGCCTGCACCTTGTCGCGAGCGATTCGGATCGGCACACCGGGTGGAACGACGACGTACTGCTCTGCGCGCCCGACGCCCGCCGCGAGCAGGTCGTCTCGCACTTGAGCGCCGACCGCGACGAGCTTCGTGGTTCGCCGCGCGAACGCCCGCTCGACCGCAACTACACCTCTCGTGGCGCGCGGGGAGAAGTAGCCGTGGAGGAGATGACCGTGGAACGAGTGGATGGTGACCGGAACTCGCGCGGTCCAAGCCGCCGACCGGCCCAGCACGCCCGCTTTCGCCTTGTGCGTGTGCACAATGTGCGGGCGAAAGCGGTGCATCGTACGGACGAGGTGGGTCCACGCCTGCGCGTCTTTCCACGGTTGGGGCGACCGTCCTAGTCCCTGGATACGTTCGACCGGCAACTCCGGCGCTCGGAGCGCGACGTAGTCGCCCTCTTCGGCATCAACGGTGCCTGTAACGATCCGCTGCTCGAACCGCGCGGGATCGAGACCTTCGGTCAGGACGACCGTCTGTAGGGCCGGTCCACCGACATTGAGTCGATCGATGATCCGCAGGACGCGAAGGCGGCCCGAGGTCACGCGATCTCCTCGTACAGCGCGACCGTTCGAGACACCATGGTCTCCAACCCGAACACATCGCGCGCTCGTGCCGCGGATCGCGATCCCAGGCGGTGACGCAGCGCGGCGTCGCTGGCGAGGTTCACAATCGCCGCGCTCAAGGCTTCGACCGACGCCGCGGGAACGACGATACCGACGTCGTCGACGACCTCCGGGAGCGAGCCGACCGCGGAGACGATGACCGGTCGGGCTGTGGCCATCGCCTCGAGCGGCGCCAGTCCGAACCCTTCGCTCAGCTCGGGCAGCGTCGGGAACACGAGCAGATCGCTTGCCGCGAAGACGCTTGCCACGTCGGTCGTGAAACCGAGGAACCGAACGGAGTCCCGCGGACAGAGCTGCTCCGCAAGGCTCTCGAGCGATCGACGCGCGGGACCTTCTCCTGCGACCAGAAGTCGCAGGCGCGGCAGATTCGCGGTTGCGCGCGCGAACGACTCGATGAGTGCGGCATGACCCTTGCCGGCGATGAGCCGCGCGGCGATGCCGACGACCACCTCATCCTCCGCGAGCTCAAACGACGCTCGCGCCCGCCGTCGATCCGACTCGGTAGCCGTCCATTTAGCGACGTCGACGCCGTAATGAATCACGCGGACGCGTTCCGGAGGGGCGAGGCGCAGCTCGGAGACGAACCGTGCGACGCTCTCGGAGATCGCGATTCGGCGTGCGGCCAAACGGCCGACCGCGCGTCCCAAGCTGCGATACGGCTCCCGGCGGTAGAAGGCCGGTGCACCGTGAACAGACGAGACGCCAGGCACCCGCGTAAGCGCCGCGGCTAGTTGACCGGATACGTCCGCGTGCACGAGATGTGTGTGGACGACGTCGGGACGGTAGCGACGGATCTCGGCCGCCAACATGCCCACCAGCCGCGGATTGACGTCCGGGCCCGCGGCTCG
>DATCCI010000545.1:0-3196 GCA_036511415.1 Acidimicrobiia bacterium | reverse complement strand
ATATCTGTGCAGCGTCTACTTCGTCGTGTTCGGCGGACTGGCCTACGCGCTCATCGTCGGTTTCGCCGCGTTGCGGAACCGCGACTGGCGCGTGATCGGTTCGGCGGCGGCGGCCGCGGTGATCACACTCGTCGTGCTCCTTCCGTTCGTCGTTCCGCGCATCGCGTTCGACCACTCCGAAGCGGCGCGCGGCGTCGACACCGAGCTGCTCGCCGACAGCAACTTCTTCTCCGCCGACGCAGTGTCGATCGTCGCGCAGCCGACCCGTTCGACGTTCCTGCTGCCGCGGCCCACGTTCGTCGAGAAGAGCATCGTGCGCCTGCCCGACGTTCGGTTCGCGATCGAGGCCACCATCTTTCCCGGGTTGCTCCTGCTCGCCGGTTTCGTGCTCTTCCTCCTGAGGCCGGGTCGGCGGCGCCTTCCCTTGGCGGTCGGCACCGCAGTGTTGTTCGTGTTCGGGCTCGGGCCCTCGCTGAAGGTGGCGGGAGACTTCGTGTGGAAGCATGGCGGCGCGCCGGTGTCGTGGTTGCCTTACCGGCTGTTGCTCGCCATTCCCGGCCTCGGCGCGCTCCGAGCGCCCGTGCGGGTCGAGTACGTGCTCGTCGCACTGCTCGTCGCGGCGACGGCGATCGCGTTGCAGCGGCTGTTCACTCGCTTTCCCGGAAGCGCCTTGCCGCTCACGGTCGGCGCCGGAGTGTTGCTCGCCACGAACCTCCTTGTCCCGCTGCCCACCACGACCTTCGGGACGACTCCCGCCAGCCAGGGCGCGCTGCACGAGATCGCGCGACTCGCGCGCCCGGGCGACACCGTGTTGAGCGTGCCCGCCGACTGCGATCCCGCCTTCGTCAGCTTGCAGGTCTTCCATCACGCGCCGGTGGTCGGTTGTGCAGGTTCGTTCGCGGCGAACCCGTGGTCGAAGCTCCGGGCCTACGCGGCTTCCGAGGCGTTCACCGCGCTGCGCTGCGACCGCACCGGCTACGGGCGGCTCACGACGGCGGATCGTCCGACCGGGCCGTTCGCGGCGAGTGATGTCGCGGCGCTACGCGAGCAGTTCGGCGTGAGGTTCGTCGTGATCGATCACTCGAAGCTGGGTGCCGGATGCGCGGCGGTCGACCGCGCGGTCGCGGTGCTGAGCGCGTATCGACTGCTCGGCCGCGATGCGCGCTACGAGGTGATCGATCTGGCGGAGCCCGCGGGTTCGGCCGCCGGTCATTGACCCTGGGTGCACCGCAGGTACAGCTTGAAGCCGTTCCCGAAGTCGTCCTTCACACAGAAGTCGCGGTGCAGCACCTCGGCCGGACCGGGGTCACCCGGCTTCATGGAGTCGTTCGGTTCGTCCCACGAGAGCCAGCGATCGGACGCGATGAAGGCGTCCGCCCGTTCCATCTCCCCGGTCAGCGTCGTGCCGCGGCGGTTCGTGAGGCCGGGCTCGAACTCCATCGAGGCGGTACCCGGCACGAAGCGGGGGAGCAGGTAGTAGAGGAAGGTGTCGTTGTAGGGAACGCGCCGCATGTCGGTGTTCCCGACGATCACGCGGCTCCCGGGCAACACGTCGCGCTCGACCGCTCGGAGCAGGGCGTCGATGCTGTGGGCGACGCCGGGGTCGTCACCGACGTACCACGAGCGACCTTCGTTCGTGATCTCGATCGTCGTCGGGAGATGAACCGAGTCCAGTACCGCGCTCACGTAGCGCCGGGCGGTGTAGGTCGGGAACAGGAGCGATACCGCGACCACCACCCCGACGCCCGCGCCGATCCCGACCCACGACACTCTCCATGCCGGTCGGAGGAGCGTGATCGTCTCGGCCAGCGCCGCGGGCACGAGCACGACCACCGTGGCGCTCACCCACGCGAGGTGTGCCGAGTCGGCGCGCTGGACGGCCTGAGGGAACATGCCGAGGCCGAAGAGCGCGCCGGCGAGCAACACGCGTGGGCGCAACGCGCTCGGCTCGCGGCGCACGCGCCAGATACCGAACGCCACGAGCGCCACTGCGAGGAACGCGAGGAGGAGAAACCACACGAACAACTGCTGTGCCGGCGTGAGTCGGGGCAGGGGCCAGGAGCGGTCGACTGCCGCGATGACGCGGGCAACCCCGACGAGACGATCCGGGCTGGGCGGTACCGGCAGATGGCGCGCCGCGCGCAGATGGATCATCGGGTCGATCAACATGCCGCGCCACACGGTGGCGGGCCCGGCGGTGGCCAGATGCACGAGGTACGGCGCGAGAGCGATGCCCGCGCCGATCACGGCCCGCTTGACGATCGGGCGCGGTAATCCCCAGAGGGCGGCCGCACCGCCGAGCGCGAGCGCGAGCCCGATGTCGATACGAAACAGCATGGCGAAGCCGGCGAGCACACCGCCGGTCAAGGCCCAGCGTCCGCCGGCCGCCGGGTCGACCACTTCTCCTTGTGCTTCCGTACGCGCGCCGGCGGCGTGACGGGCCTGCAGCAGCGCGACGAGGGAACCGAGCGCGAGCGCGGCGCCGCCGGTCCAAGGGATGGCGATGAGCTGCAACGAGGGCATCACGAACATGACGTTCAGAACGACGGCCGCGATCGCGACGGACCGGCCCCACCAACGTGTGAGCATGCCCGCGGCGACGGCCAGGCCGACGAGCTGCGTCAACCCCGCGAGCCGTTCGACGAGGAGATGCGTGCCGAAGACCTTGTAGACGGCCGCGAGCGCCCACAGGCTTCCCGGGCCGTAGAGGTACAAGAAGTCCTTGTTGGGGATCGCGCCGTGCAGCACGCGGTCGGGGAAGACGAGCATGAAGCCCTCCTCCATCGCCGCGCCGGGGGCGTACAGCAGCGCACGGAGCGGGAGCAGGTACGCCACGACGGCGACCGCGACGATGATCCACCACGCCGCGGGCTGCGGTGCCGCGATGCGCGTCGCCGGCTCCGACTGCACGGCGGCGTCATTCGTCACGAGCACAGGACTGTAACCGGGCCTTCGATAAGAGGGTCGCCATGAGGGTGACTCCTACAATCGTGCGCATGGCCGGCATCCCGGAGAGACCGTCGCTCGAAGGCCTCGAGGCGCGCTGGTCGGCGGTCTGGGAAGAGACCGGCACGTACCGCTTCGATCGCAGCCGCGCGCGTAACGAGATCTTCTCGATCGACACGCCGCCGCCGACGGTGAGCGGGTCGTTGCACATGGGCTCGGCGTTCGGTTACGTACAGACCGACTCCATCGC
>DATCCI010000544.1:0-4423 GCA_036511415.1 Acidimicrobiia bacterium | reverse complement strand
CTCGGCTACTTCGTCATCGACAACCTGCCGCCGATGCTCATCGGAAAGGTCGCCGAGCTCGCGCGCAGCACCGAGAAGCCGATTCGGTACGCCCTCGTCGTCGACGTACGCAGCGGCGACTTCCTCCACGACCTCTCGTCGGCCATCGACGAGCTTCGCCGGAACGGCGCCCACACGCGCGTCCTGTTCCTCGACGCATCCAACGATGTGCTCGTCCGGCGCTACGAGGCGAGCCGCCGCCGGCATCCGCTGTCCGACACCGATCGCGTGAGCGACGGGATCGGGCGCGAACGGGTGCTGCTCGAGCCGCTCAAGGGCGAGGCCGACCTCATCGTCGACACGTCGAGCCTCAACGTTCACGAGCTGCGCGACCGGTTGCGCGAGCTGTTCGCAAATCAGGGCGGCGACGGCGAGCTGCAGGTGAACGTCGTGTCGTTCGGTTACAAGCACGGATTGCCGATCGACGTCGACTTGGTGTTCGACTGCCGCTTCCTTCCGAACCCGCATTGGGTCGACGATCTCCGCCCGCTCACGGGGCTCGACGCGTCGGTGCGCGATTACGTGCTCAGCCGGCCGGAAACCCAGCCGTTCCTCTCGCAGCTCGACAACCTGCTCGAGCTGACGCTGCCCGGCTATGAGCGCGAAGGCAAGGCCTATCTGTCGATCGGCATCGGCTGCACCGGCGGGCGGCACCGCAGCGTCGTCGTCGCGGAGCAACTCGGCGAGCGTTTGCGCCGGCACGGATACCGCGCGGCCGTGCACCACCGCGACGTAGACCGCGACGTCTGAGGTGCGGCCGAACATCGTGGCGTTGGGCGGAGGGCACGGTCTCGCCGTGGCCTTGGGCGCGATCCGCGAGTACGCGGGGGAGATCACCGCGGTCGTCAGCGTGGCCGACGACGGCGGGAGCTCGGGCCGGCTCCGCCGCGATCTCGACGTGCCCGCGCCCGGCGACCTCCGGCGCTGCCTGGTCGCACTCGCGAGCGACACCGGCCCGTGGCCCGCGGCGTTCGAACATCGGTTCCGTTCCGGGGAGCTCGCCGATCACGCGCTGGGCAATCTCGTGCTGGTCGGGCTCGCGGAGACACTCGGCGATCTCGTCGCCGCCCTCGACGAGGCGGGTCGGCTGCTCGGCACCGTCGGGCGGGTGCTCCCGGCGACGCTCGGTCCCGTGTCGATGACCGCGCGCGTCGGCGGCGAACGCGTGACCGGCCAGGTCGCGATCGCGGTTGCGGGAGAACGCGGCCGCATCCGAGACGTCCGGCTCATGCCGGAGAACCCGCCCGGCTGTCCCGACGCGCTCGAGGCGATTGCGCGCGCCGACCAGATCGTGCTGGCTCCGGGCTCGCTCTACACGAGCATCGTCGCCGTTTTGTGCGTGCCCGAGATCCGCGCCGCCATCGGCCGGGCGCCGGGGCGCGTCGTCCAGATCGCGAACCTCGAAACCGAGAACGAGACGGCGGGCCACGACGGAACCGACCACCTCGCCGCCGTTCGAGATCAGGGCGGACGGGTAGATCAGTTCTTGTACGACCCCGACAATGGTCTCGCCGTCGACTCGGAAGCCGTGTCCGCGCTCGGTGTCGAGCCTGTCGCGGTTTCCATCGCCGGGGCGGCTGGGAGTGGGCACGATCCGCAACAACTGGCGAAAGCGCTCGCAGCTCTGCTGTAGTCGCGCCTTTGGGGTTCAGAGGAGACAGCGATGGCAATACGTGTCGGTATCAACGGATTCGGACGCATCGGCCGGTCGTTCACCCGGGCGATCCTCGCTCGCGGCGAGGCAGGTAACGTCGAGCTGGTTGCGGTGAACGACCCGTTCGGCGACGCCGAGACGATGGCCTTCTTGCTCAAGCACGACTCGGTCGGTCGTACGATCCCGAACGAGATCAAGCACGACGGCAACGGCTTTTCGATCGACGGCC
Source organism: Acidimicrobiia bacterium (assembly GCA_036511415.1). Taxonomy (GTDB): domain Bacteria; phylum Actinomycetota; class Acidimicrobiia; order IMCC26256; family PALSA-610; genus PALSA-610. The sequence continues at coordinate 2,501 of DATCCI010000544.1, read as the reverse complement.
GCGAGGTCAAGAAGCTCGAGCAGCGCGAGCCCTCGGAGATCCCGTGGGCCGACAACGGGGTCGACGTCGTCATCGAGTCGACCGGCCTGTTCACGTCCCGAGAGAAGGCGGCCGCGCACCTGAACGGCGGGGCCAAGCGAGTCGTCATCTCCGCGCCCGCGGGCGATGCCGACGCCACCATCTGCATGGGCGTGAACGACGACGCGTTCGATCCGGCCAAACACACCGTCATCTCGAACGCGTCCTGCACGACCAACTGTCTTGCGCCGATGGCCAAGGTGCTGAACGACGAGTTCGGCATCGAGAGCGGTTTTATCACCACGGTCCACGCGTACACGAGCGACCAGCAACTGCAGGACCAGGCGACCGCGACTCGTTCGGGCAAGCCTGATCTCAGGCGCATGCGCGCCGCCGCGCTCTCGATCATCCCGAGCTCGACCGGCGCCGCGAAGGCAATCGGGCTCGTCCTTCCTTCGCTCAAGGGCAAGCTCGACGGAATCTCCATGCGCGTGCCGACGCCCACGGGCTCGATCACCGACCTGGTCGCCGTGTTGCGAGCCGACGCGAGTATCGACGCGATCAACGACGCGTTCGGCTCCGCCGCGGGCAACCCGAGCTACCGCGGCGTGCTCGAGTACTCGGAGCTGCCGCTCGTGTCGGCCGACATCGTGCAGAACCCCGCGTCCTGCATCTTCTCCGCGCACGACACGATGGCCAACGGCAAGCTGGTCAAGGTGCTCGGTTGGTACGACAACGAGTGGGGCTACTCGAACCGTCTCATCGATCTCGTCGAGTTCGTCGGCTCCAAGTAGTAGTACCGGCGCCGGGTTCCATCCGATGGTCGATCCGGTTCCGCAGCTCGAGCATCTCCCCGTCGAGCGGGGGACGCGGGTACTCCTGCGCGCCGACTTCAACGTTCCGTTGCGTGACGGCCGGATCGACGACGACCTTCGCATCAGCGCGGCGCTGCCGACGATCGCGTCCCTCCGCACGCGCGGGGCCGAGATCGTCTGTTGTTCCCACCTCGGCCGCCCGAAGGGGAAGGTCGACGCGCGGTATTCGCTCGCACCGGTCGCGGCGCGGCTGGGCGAGCTCCTCGGCGCCGCGGTCGCGCTCTCGCCCGAGGTCGCCGGCTTCGAGTCGCTACGTCGTTCACAGTGTCTCGAGCCGGGCGATGTCATGCTCATCGAGAACCTGCGCTTCGATCCGGGCGAGGAGGCGAACGACTCGGCATTCGCCGCGAACCTGACCGAGCTGGGCGACGTCTACGTCGACGATGCATTCGGCGCCGCGCACCGCGCCCACGCATCGATCGTCGGACCACCCGTGGTGCTGCCGTCGGCCGCGGGCCGGCTCCTTGCACGCGAGGTCGACGTCCTCGGCGGCCTGCTCGATGCGCCGAAGCGGCCGTTCGTCGCCATCCTCGGCGGGGTGAAGGTCAGCGACAAGCTCGGCGTCATCGACGCGCTCCTGCAACGATGCGACACACTCCTCGTCGGCGGTGCGATGGCGTTCACGTTCCTCGCCGCGCGCGGCGCGCGCGTCGGTGACTCGCTCGTCCAAGATGATCAGGTCGACCACTGCCGCGAACTGTTGAAATCGGGACGCATCGAGATCCCGACCGACGTGGTCGCGGCGGGGGAGATGACGGCGACTTCGCCCACCCGCCACGTGCGCGCGGATGCGATCCCCGAGGGACTGACGGGGTTCGACATCGGGCCCGAGACCGCGGGCCACTACGCCGACGTCATCGCCACCGCGGCAACCGTGCTCTGGAACGGCCCGATGGGCGTGTTCGAGCTCGAGCCGTTCGCCGCGGGAACCAGGACGGTCGCCGGCGCGGTCGCCGACTGTCGCGGCTTCACGGTCGTCGGAGGCGGCGACAGCGCATCGGCGGTTCGCCACCTCGGCCTGAGCGATCGCATCGACCACGTGTCCACCGGTGGGGGTGCCTCGCTGGAGTTGATCGAGCTCGGCGACCTTCCCGGGCTGCAAGCCTTACGCAAGGGGTCTCGACGATGAGCGATCGCAAGCCGATGATGGCGGGCAACTGGAAGATGCACCACACGCATCTCGAAGCGATCCAGGTGGTGCAGAAGCTCGGCTTCCGGCTCGACGCCAAGGACTTCGACAAAGTCGACGTGGTCGTGTGCCCGGCGTTCACCGCGCTGCGATCGGTACAGACGACGATCGACGGCGACCGCCTCGCGATCGGTCTCGGCGCGCAGAACTGTCATTGGGAGAGCGAGGGCGCGTTCACGGGCGAGATCAGCCCGCCCATGCTCGCCAAGCTCAACGTGAAATACGTCATCGTCGGACATTCCGAGCGCCGCGAGCTCTTCGGCGAGACCGACGAGATCGTCGCCAAGAAGCTACGGGCGGTGCTCGGCGCAGGCATGACACCGATCATCTGTGTCGGCGAGACGCTCGAGGAGCGCGAGCAGGGCGTCACCGACGAGAAGGTGAAGCGCCAGATCGAGGCCGCGTTCCAGCGGCTCCCC
>DATCCI010000543.1:0-3676 GCA_036511415.1 Acidimicrobiia bacterium | reverse complement strand
CGAGCGAAGTGGCGATCACCTTGCCGTGGTTCGCGATCGCGACCGTGCCGAACGCGGCGGCGGCGATCCCCGCCGTCTTCACCGCGAACGCAGTCCAGTTCACCCTGGCGATCTCCGTGCCGCGGGCGGCGACCCGCTTGTAGAAGACGCTGAGCGGGTACAGCACCGTGATGATCAGCGCGATCAGGAAGCCGGCGACGTGTGAGAAGGCGTAGCTGTCGGTGTAGTTGATCCAGCGGTCCTGGATGATGATCGTGCCGCGCTGCTCGAGTTGGTTCAGGATCACGCCCTGCCAGATCAGGAAGCCGCCGAGCGTCACGACGAACGACGGGACGCCCACGAACGCGACGATCGACCCCTGCACGCCGCCGATCGCCGCGCAGACGGCGACCGCGATCAGCATCGCGAGGATGCCGTTCAGCTGGTGCCCGCTCCCCGGCAGCTGTAGCTCCGCGACGACGAGCGCGCCGATGCCGGCCAGGTAGCCGATCGAGAGGTCGATCTCGCCGAGTAGGAGGACGAAGACGACGCCGAAGGCGAGCATCGCCGTGCCCGCCATCTGGTTGATCAGGTTGGTGAAGTTGACAGCCGTGAAGAAGTTCGTCGCCGTCAGGCCGAAGAGGACGACGACGAGGATCTCGCCGACGATGATCGGGGACGGGCCGAGGTTGCCCGTCCTCAGGTTGAACCAGGCTCTCTGGTACAGGCCGGCGACGCCGCCCGGGAGCTCATCCCCCTCGGCCGGCTTGGCGCCGTCGGGGCCGACGACATCCGGCGACGTCATCCCTCGCCTCCGACTTCCGGCGCGGCCGGAATGCCTGAAACCTTCGTCGGAGCGCCGAAGGTGATCGCCTCGACGACGGCCTGCTGCGTCGTCGCCTGGCGCTCGAAGATGCCGACGGTCCGTCCCAGGCGCAGCACGGTGATGCGATCCGCCGTCTCGAAGATGTCGTGGAGGTTGTGCGAGATGATCACGACCGCCAGACCCTGCTCGCCGAGTCGGCGAACGAGCGCGAGCACGTGCTCGGTCTGCGCCACGCCGAGAGCCGCGGTCGGCTCGTCGAGGATGACGAGCTTGGAGTTCCACTGGACGGCCTTCGCCACCGCGACAGCCTGGCGCTGGCCCCCGGAGAGCGTCGCCACCGGTTGGCGGATCGACGAGATCGTCGTCACCGCGAGGCCCTTGAGCGTCGAGGCAGTGGTGTGCTCCATCGCCGCCTCGTTGAGGATCTGGAACCGGTTGGCCTCGCGGCCGAGGTACATGTTCTGGACGACGTCGAGGTTGTCGCAGAGGGCGAGATCCTGGTACACGACCTCGATCCCGAGGCGGGCCGCGTCCTTCGGCCCGTGGATGCTCACTTCCCGGCCCTCGAAGAGAATCTGCCCGCTGTCGAAGGCGTGGGTGCCGGCGACGCACTTGATCAGCGTCGACTTGCCGGCGCCGTTGTCGCCGAGCAGACCCAGCACCTCGCCCTTTTTCAGATGCAGGTTCACATCGCGCAGCGCCGTCACCGGCCCGAAGCGCTTGGAGATGTGCTCGACGCGCAGCACGTCGTCCGGCGCGGAAGTCGGCGGAACGATCACCTCGGGAGGTGGGGTCTGATCAGCCACTGCCGTGCCCCCTGCGCACACGTCCGACGTACACGTTTGCGGTCATCGCCACGATCACCGCAAGCCCGGTGTAGAACAGCAGGTAGTTCGCGTTCACTCCCTGCAGAATCAAGCCGTCTTTGAGGATGCCCAGGAACAGCGCGCCGATCAGCGCGCCTATCACCGTGCCCGAGCCACCCGACAGCAGGGTCCCTCCGATCACCGCCCCGGCGATCGCGATCAGGAGGATTTCGTTGGGACCCGAGGGGTCGGGCTGGATCGTCTGTGACCTCACGGCCTCGAAGATCCCGGTCAGGCCGGCCAGTGACGCGCACAGGACGAAGTTGCGGATCGTCACCAGCTTGACCTTGACCCCCGCCTCCGCGGCGCCGAGCTTGTTCGAGCCGATCGCCACCGTATAGAGACCCCAGCGGGTGAAGGTGAGGACGACCTGCAACACGATCACGATCAGGACCGCCCAGATCAGCTCGGAGTAGATGCCGCCGCCGAAGATTTTCGCGAACGTCTCGATGTGGTTGATCTTTTCCGGCAGCACGATGCTGTGACCGTTGACCACGTGATGAACCTGCTCGGTCGTGGTGTGGACCTGCGCCCCGGGTGTCGATTGCGGTCGGCCCTGGGAGATGATCAGGCTCAGCCCCTCGAAGGTGAAAAGCGTCCCCAGCGTGGCGACGAACGCGCTCACGCCGACGACCGACACGAACACGCCGTTGATCGTGCCCACCGCCATGCACACCAGAAGAGCGAGGATCATGCTCGGCACGAGGCCCAGCCCCGCGCTGTTGAACTGGTAGAAGACGATCGGCGCGAACATGTACATCGCCGCGATCGACAGGTCGATCTCGCCCAGGATCATCACGAACACCTCGCCGGCCCCCAGGATCGCCAGCGGAGCGAAGTACGGCAGCAGCGTCTTGAAGTTTTCGCCCGTCAGGAAGGTGCTGGTGTTGATCGAGAAGTAGACCGCGACGACGATCGCCACGACGATGATGCTGCCCTCACGCAGCGAGAAGAGACGCTCCAGCACCTGCCTCGCGAGCGAGGGCTTGGAATCCGCTACCACCCTCCCTGCCCCGCCCGAGGACGGGGACGGGGAGGGAGCAGCCGGATCCTGTGCCACGCTGACCATCGCCTAACGGCCGAGCGCTCAGGCGATCGCCGCGACCGACGAGGAGGTTCCCTCGTAGCGGGATTTCGTTTTGACGTACGGGTCCACCGTGGTCTTGTCGAGGAACTTCAGACCGGTGTCTGTTTCGGCCAGACCGGTCAGCGTGCCCGAGACCTTGTACATGTACAGCTGCAGGATCGGAATGAACCCCTGCAGGTAGGGCTGCTGGTCGATCGTGAATTCGATGTTCCCTTCCTGCAACAGCTTCTGAGTCTGTTCGGTGAGATCGAACCCACCCGCCTTGACGCCTTTCGCCGGAAGGCCGAGCTTCTGCATCACTTTGGCGAGGCTTTCGGTGCTGCCACCGTCGACCGCGTACATGCCCTTCGCGTTCTTGTGACCGAGGTACCACGCTTCGATCGCCGACTGCTCGGCGGTCACGGCGGCGCCCGTCGCGACGGAATGCGCCGTGATCGACTTGCCAGAGTCCTTGATCGCCTTTTCGGCGCCTTCGATGCGCGGTTGCAGGTTCGCCGAGCCCGGGGTCGCGATGAACAGCCCCACTTCACCGGAGCCGACGGCCGCGACGATCCTCTTGCCCATTTCTTCGCCGGCCTTGAACAGGTCCTGGCCGATGTAGGCGAGCCGCGCGTTGCCGACCGCGTCGGCGTTGTAGGCGACGACCGGAATACCCGCCTTGATGGCGGCTTCGACCGGGGCGTTGAACGCGTGCAGGTCGATCAACGCGATCGCGATCCCGTCCGCGCCGCCGGTGACCGCGCTGTTGAGCGCGTTCACCATCTGGTTGACGTTGCTGCTTTCCGATCCGGTCCACTGGTAGGAGCAGCCGAGCAGCTTGCAAGCGTCCGCCGCGCCGTACTGCGTGGGCGTGAAGAACGGGTTGGTCGTGACGTGATTGATGAACACGAATTTGTAGCTCTTGCTCGAGCCGAACAC